>NZ_JAAFZC010000001.1:600000-795000 GCF_010614805.1 Pseudooceanicola aestuarii | reverse complement strand
AGCCAGGCGGGATAGTAATGACTTTTGATCCGGAACAGAGATCCAGCGGACGAACCAGCCCGCATATGGATCGCGGCAGAGCAATCTGTCTTCTTCTGGATCAAATCAAGCGCGAGAAGGGCGTTTGGTGGATGCCTTGGCAGTAAGAGGCGATGAAGGACGTGATACTCTGCGATAAGTCATGGGGAGCCGAGAATAGGCTTTGATCCATGAATTTCCGAATGGGGCAACCCACCTGACAGTTCGATATAATTGCCTTCGGGCAGCCTATATCTTGCTGAAACAGGTACTTATTACCTGAATACATAGGGTTTTAAGAGCAAACCCGGGGAACTGAAACATCTAAGTACCCGGAGGAAAGGACATCAATTGATACTCCCCTAGTAGCGGCGAGCGAACGGGGACCAGCCGAGCCGTGAATGTGGCCAGAACGATCTGGAAAGATCGACCATAGTGGGTGACAGTCCCGTATGGGAAGCATGATCGGACGTATTAAGTAGGGCGGGACACGTGAAATCCTGTCTGAAGATCGGGGGACCACCCTCGAAGGCTAAGTACTCCTTACTGACCGATAGCGAACCAGTACCGTGAGGGAAAGGTGAAAAGCACCCCGACGAGGGGAGTGAAACAGTACCTGAAACCGAACGCCTACAATCAGTCGGAGCTTGACTGGACTCTAATGACAATCCCTGCGCACCACGCTATGCCTGCTGGAAACAGCTGAAAGGGCAGTAGCATGGATGGCGCATTGGCAGTTCTCTTCCTCGTGGCCGGTCTGACCGACATGGGGGTGAACCACTGCGGAACCGGATGCCTGGCGGAAAGCCAGCAAGAACAGCGCATTGCGCTGAGTTTCGGTGACGTACAGTTCAACGGGAACTCGATCAGCGAAGAGGTCTATCTGAAGTATGACTCCGGGCGAACCTATGGGCCGTTCCAACCAGCAGCCGGCGTTTCCGTAACCGGAGATGGCGACGCGTGGATCGGTCTGGGGGCAACCTGGACCGGCCAATTCGCAAGTGATCGTGCCTATGTGCAGCTCTCACTTCTCCCCGGCCTCTACAGCCGCGGAGATGGGCCGGACCTTGGCCACGCGATCGAGTTTCGATCGGGTGTCGAGGTCGGTTACCAATCGCGGAAGGGGATCCGCTACGGCATCTCCTACGACCATCGGTCGAACGCGGAATTGTCGAATATCAACCCAGGTCTGGAAACCCTGCAATTCAGGATTTCCATGCCCTTCTAGGTTGTCATTAGTGTCCAGTCTTGTGACGGCGTACCTTTTGTATAATGGGTCATCGACTTGGTCTATCTAGCAAGCTTAAGCCGTTAGGTGTAGGCGCAGCGAAAGCGAGTCTTAATAGGGCGTCGAGTTAGATGGATCAGACCCGAAACCGAGTGATCTAGGCATGACCAGGATGAAGGTACGGTAACACGTACTGGAGGTCCGAACCCACACCTGTTGAAAAAGGTCGGGATGAGTTGTGCCTAGGGGTGAAAGGCCAATCAAACTCGGAGATAGCTGGTTCTCCGCGAAATCTATTTAGGTAGAGCGTCATCCGAATACCCCGGGGGGTAGAGCACTGGATGGGTAATGGGGCCCCACAGGCTTACTGATCCTAACCAAACTCCGAATACCCGGGAGTACTAGATGGCAGACACACTGCGGGTGCTAACGCCCGTAGTGGAGAGGGAAACAACCCTGACCTCCAGCTAAGGCCCCCAATTCATGGCTAAGTGGGAAAGCAGGTGGGACGACCAAAACAACCAGGAGGTTGGCTTAGAAGCAGCCATCCTTTAAAGATAGCGTAACAGCTCACTGGTCTAAACAAGTTGTCCTGCGGCGAAGATGTAACGGGGCTCAAGCCATGAGCCGAAGCTGAGGATGCCGTAAGGCATGGTAGCGGAGCGTAGTGTGACATAATTCCATTCCTCCTTAGTCCCCTCCGGGGGGCGTTGGAGGAGCGGAGTTTTCTGTGAAGCCGGCGCGTAAGCGATCCGGTGGAGAGATCACTAGCGAGAATGATGACATGAGTAGCGACAAACAGGGTGAGAGACCCTGTCGCCGAAAGTCCAAGGGTTCCTGCTTAAAGCTAATCTGAGCAGGGTAAGCCGACCCCTAAGGCGAGGCCGAAAGGCGTAGTCGATGGGAATCAGGTTAATATTCCTGAGCCAGAGAGATGTGACGGATCGTGAAGGTTGTTCACCCTTATCGGATTGGGTGGGCCGCTGATCGGTCCCTGGAAATAGCCTCTCATTGGATCGTACCCTAAACCGACACAGGTGGACTGGTAGAGAATACCAAGGCGCTTGAGAGAACGATGTTGAAGGAACTCGGCAAAATACTCCCGTAAGTTCGCGAGAAGGGAGCCCGGGTTCAAGGCAACTTGGATCTGGGGGCACAAACCAGGGGGTGGCGACTGTTTACTAAAAACACAGGGCTCTGCGAAGTCGCAAGACGACGTATAGGGTCTGACGCCTGCCCGGTGCCGGAAGGTTAAAAGGAGGAGTGCAAGCTCCGAATTGAAGCCCCGGTAAACGGCGGCCGTAACTATAACGGTCCTAAGGTAGCGAAATTCCTTGTCGGGTAAGTTCCGACCTGCACGAATGGCGTAACGACTTCCCCGCTGTCTCCAACATCGACTCAGCGAAATTGAATTGCCTGTCAAGATGCAGGCTTCCCGCGGTTAGACGGAAAGACCCCGTGCACCTTTACTACAGCTTCACACTGGCATCAGGCACAACATGTGCAGGATAGGTGGTAGGCTTCGAAACCGGGACGCCAGTCTCGGTGGAGCCATCCTTGAGATACCACCCTTGTTCTGCTTGATGTCTAACCGCGATCCCTTATCGGGTTCCGGGACCCTGTGTGGCGGGTAGTTTGACTGGGGCGGTCGCCTCCTAAAGCGTAACGGAGGCGCGCGAAGGTTGGCTCAGAGCGGTCGGAAATCGCTCGTTGAGTGCAATGGCAGAAGCCAGCCTGACTGCGAGACTGACAAGTCGAGCAGAGTCGAAAGACGGCCATAGTGATCCGGTGGTCCCGAGTGGAAGGGCCATCGCTCAACGGATAAAAGGTACGCCGGGGATAACAGGCTGATACTGCCCAAGAGTCCATATCGACGGCAGTGTTTGGCACCTCGATGTCGGCTCATCTCATCCTGGGGCTGGAGCAGGTCCCAAGGGTACGGCTGTTCGCCGTTTAAAGAGGTACGTGAGCTGGGTTTAGAACGTCGTGAGACAGTTCGGTCCCTATCTGCCGTGGGTGTAGGATACTTGAGAGGAGTTGCCCCTAGTACGAGAGGACCGGGGTGAACGATCCACTGGTGGACCTGTTGTCGTGCCAACGGCAGTGCAGGGTAGCTATGATCGGACAGGATAACCGCTGAAGGCATCTAAGCGGGAAGCCCCCCTCAAAACAAGGTATCCCCGAGGGCCGTGGTAGACCACCACGTCGATAGGCCGGAGATGTAAGTGCAGCAATGCATTCAGTTGACCGGTACTAATTGCCCGATAGGCTTGATTTGATCCAGTAGAAGCCAGAAAGCTCTACTCAAAAGTCAACACCCAGACTTGGACAACAATTGATGTTTCTTCCTCGGTCTGGTGGTCATAGCGCGAGCAAAACACCCAGCCCCATCCCGAACCTGGCCGTTAAGTGCCGTAGCGCTGATGGTACTGCGTCTCAAGACGTGGGAGAGTAAGTCGCCGCCAGACCTAGCAAGAAACATCAAAAAGATTTCTCTCTATAACGATGAAAAAAACCGATCAGGACAAAATTGACGCGGGATGGAGCAGCCCGGTAGCTCGTCAGGCTCATAACCTGAAGGTCGTAGGTTCAAATCCTACTCCCGCAACCAGCTTTAGCGAAGACGCCGCTCCCGAAAGGGAAGCGGCCTTTTTGCTGTCCCCAAAGCTCAACAATTCCAACAGCTTGCCACGGATCTCCAGCGTGTGGAGCTCCGCCTCCTCGTCCCAGGAGACGACCACCGTCTCGACCAGCGTGTGCAACTCATCAGCTGCCGGGCCCGCCACGGCCTCGTCCGTGAGCGTTCCCACCAGATCCTCAACATGGGACCGGTAGAGCGCGGGCAGACCCGTTGGAAGCTCGATCGGCGCAGGGATGAGCGCGTCGCGTTCGGCTTGTAGCGCCTGACCTCCTCGACCGGATTCACGACCAGAAGATCAACCGGCTCGACGAGCTCTTGCCGTGGAACTGGGTACCGATAGCCGCCACTCAGCCCGAGGCCGGCAGATCAACCGCGGTGCCAACCGGGTGGTTGCCCGCAATCAGCCCTCCGCCGACGCTGGAGGGCGCGGCGGAAGGTCGGGGTCACACGCTGGTGACCTCGCGTTGCAGACGTTTGGCGGCCATGCCGGGAGTGGCCCCCCATTCGGCGATCCAGCGGTAGAAGACCGGTGTCAGGAACAGGGTGAAGACGGTGGCAAAGCCCAGGCCGCCGACAATCACCCAGCCGACGGCGATCCGGGCCTCTGCCCCTGCGCCCGAGGTCAGGATCAGGGGCAGGCCGCCAAAGACGGTAGAGACCATGGTCATCATGACTGGCCGGATCCGCAGGCGCAGGGCGTCGCGGATGGCGCTATCGATATCCTGCCCGGCTTCGCGCAACTGATTGGCGAACTCGACGATCAGGATACCGTTCTTGGCCATCACCCCGATCAGCATGACCAGACCGATCTGGCTGTAATAGTTCAAAGACCCCCCGCTGAGGGAAATCGCCATCAGCGCGGCGGCCAGCCCGAAGGGCACGGTCAGCATGATCACCACGGCGCTGGCGATGCTTTCGAATTGCGCGGCAAGCACCAGGAACACCACGATGAAGGCGACACCGAAGACCTGGTACATTGCGCTTTGGCCGTCGTTCAGGGTGGCGGCCTCCCCGGTGAACATCAGGCCGATGCCGTCGGGCAGCGTGTCAGCGGCAAGTGCGCTCAGGCGGGTCATCGCCTGGCCCAGGTCCACGCCCTCGCCCAGGTTCGCCTGCACCGCCACGGCCAGCGATCCGCCCTGGCGTTCCAGCGTCGCCTGGCTGACCACCGGGACCAGGGTCGCGGCGGCCGACAGGGGCACATAGGCGCCGCCGGGCAATTGTAGCTGGATCGAATCCAGGTCGGCAGGGTCGTTGATCGGCGGGCCGCCGGGCACCACGACCACGTCGGTTTCCGTGTCGCTTTCAAAGACGGTGACGGCAGTCCTGCCCTGGATCATGGCGCCGATCGTCTGGGTGATTTCGGCCTCGGACAGGCCGAAGACACTGGCCATGTCCGGATCGACGCGGATTTCGAACTGTGCCTGCACGGATTCGTCGGACAGCTGCGGGTTCAGGAAGGTCGCGTCCTGGGCCATCACGGCGATCAGGGCATCGGCGGCCTCGGTCATGGCTTCGACGTTGTTGCCGGTCAGGGCGAATTGCAGACCTCGGCCCGCGCCCCGGATGTTCAGGCTGTTGGTCGAGCGGGCGCTGGCCTGCACACCGGGCACTGCCGACAGTTTGCCGCCGATTTCAGCGACGATCTGGGCCTGGGATCGGTCGCGGGTATCCCAATCCGGCAGCCGCACGACGATGAAGGCGCTGGTGCCGCCGCGCACGCCGATGATGCTTTGCACCGTGGAGATTTCGCCCGCCTCGCGGTACGGGGCCAGGATATCCTCCACCTGGGTGACCTGCGTGTCGAGATATTCGATCGTCGTGTCGGAAGCGCCGCGCGCCTGCACCAGGAAAAAGCCGCGATCCTCCTGCGGGGTGATACTTGACGACAGGCTGCCCGCCGCGCCGACGGCGATGATGACGAAGCCTCCCGCTACGGCCAGTACCAGCAGCGGCATGCGGATCGCCTTGTCCATCACGGCGCTGAAAGCGCGCATGGCCCAGCCATCGCGCGCGGGGGGAGCCGCAGGAGCCGCGGACGTTGTCTTCTCCTTGCCGGGGTCGAGAAATGCCGCCATGACCGGCGCCAGGGTCAGCGCGGTGATGGATGACAGCGTTACGGCGAAGGCCAGGACAAAGCCGAATTCGCTGAACACCCCGCCCGCCTGTCCAGGCAGGAAGGAGATCGGGATGAACACCGCTGCGAGCGTCGCGGTGGTGGAGATCACGGCAAAGAAGACCTCGTTCGTGCCGGAGGCGGCAGCGGCAAAGGCACCCAACCCCTGTTTGCGCTTGCGCACGATGTTCTCGATCACCACGATGGAATCGTCGACCACCATGCCGGTCGCCAGTACCAGCGCCAACAGGCTGATCGTATTGACGGAAAACCCGGTCAGCCAGATCGCCGCGATCGTGCCGATCAGCGCCACGGGGATGGTGACCGCAGGGATGATGGTGGCGCGCGGTGAGCGGAGAAAGGCGAAGATCACGGCGACCACGATCATCGTCGCCAGGCCGATGGATTTCACCACTTCCTCGATCGCGCCTTCGATGAACGTCCCGTCGTCGGAGGTGACGATCAGTTGCACATTCTCGGGCAGGTCGGCCTGCAATTCCTCAACCGCCAGCGCGACATCGCGGGAGATGGAAAGCGTGTTGCCCGCCGATTGCCGGGTGATGTCCAGACCGATGGCGGGCTGTCCGTTGACGCGGGTCACGACGGCTCCATCCTCAGGGATCAGCTGGACAAAGGCGACGTCGGAGACCCGCGTGTTGGCGTCGATCGGCACCTGGCCAACAGTCTCCACTGTCACGTCGGCATTGCCCACTCGCAGGGCGAGCGTCTGGACATCGGTCTCCAGCTGGCCAAGGGGGGTGTCGTCGCGCAGGGCGGTCAGGGCGTCGGAGACATCGAATATCGTCATTCCCCGGCTCAGCAGGGCGGGGATGTCCAGGGTGACGCGAAATTCGTTGGACCGGTCGCCGCGCACCGTGACCTCGGCGATGCCGTCGATGGTGGCCAGGCGGTCATAGATCGCGCCTTCGGCCAGAGCGGTCAGATTGTCCAGACTGGCGTTGCCTTGCAGGGCCAGGCGGATGATCGCGTCGGCATTGCTGTCGCTTTTGGAGACGCTGGGATCGTCGTCGATCTCGTCGGGCAGCTGGCGCAGGGTGCTTGAGACGATCTCCCGCGCTTCGTTGGCGGCAACATCGACGTCGGTGCCTTCGGACAGGTCGATGGTGATGCGGCTTTCGCCGGTGCTGGACGTGGCTTCCATGTAGGACAGGCCGTCCAGCGCGCTCAGCGCGTCTTCCAGAACCTGGGTGATCTCCCGGTCTACGGTTTCGGGGACGGCCCCTTCGTAGCTGGTGCGCACCGACAGGACGGGCTGCTCCACGTCGGGCATTTCGCGCACATCGACCGAGGCCAGGGCCGCCAGCCCGGCGATCAGGATCAGCAGGTTGATGACCACCCCGAAGATCGGGCGGGAGACGAACAGATCGGTCAGGCCCGACCGAAAGCGGGAGGGCGCGCTGCTCATGTCGGTTCCTTTGCGGTGGCGGGCCGGCCGGGGGTCGCGCCCGTATCGGCCGGCGTGTCGCCCGCGCCCGAAGCAGTGGGGCTGTTGCCGGGCCGGCGGGCCGGTTCTCGGCTGCCGTCGCGGACGCCATTCCGGGGGCCGCGCTGTCCCCCCGCACCGCCTGCCCCCGCGCCATCCTCCCCTGCGCGGTCAAGTCTTGCGCCTTCGCGCAGCTTCTGCGCGCCCTCGGTGACGATCATGGCGCCGTCGGGGATATCGGCATCAATCCAAACCATCTCGTCGCGGCGGAACAGGATGGTCACGGGGGCCTGTTGGGCAACTCCGTCCGCATCGATCCACACGCTTGACCCGCTGCGGGACCAGGTGATCGCCGTTGCGGGCAACGCCGGCAGCGGGTCGCTTTGCTGAACCAGCCGGACGGAGAACGTCATGCCCGGCCACAGCATCCCCTCGGGATTGTCGATCCGCGCCTTGACTGTCACGCTGCGGGTGACGCTGTCGATCCGGCTGTCAAAAGACACGACCGTCCCGGTGAAGACCCGCCCGGTGAAGGTCGAGGTGCTCAGCAGGACTTCGTCGGCGCGGGCCAACAGGCCGATGGCGCGTTCGGGCAGTTCGAATTCCACCAGAAGCGCGTCGGCCTGGTCGATGGTGGCGATCACCGCATTGGCGGCCAGCGCATCGCCGACATCCACGTCGCTCAGCCCAAGGCGGCCGGCGATGGGGGCGCGGATCGTCTTGTCCTCCAGCGCGACTTCGGCCAGCCCGACAGCGGCTTCGGCCAGGCGCTGGCTGACCCGCGCTTCGGACAGGGTGACATCCGTGACGGTGGCGCTGCCGGTGTTGCGCAGCCGTTCATAGCGAGAGACGGTATCGCGGGCCTGATCCAATTCCGCCTGCGCGATCTCTAGGTTCAGAACCTGGGTCCGGGCATCGAACCGGACCAGCACTTCGCCGGCCTCGACCTCCCGGTTGGGGGCCAGGTTGGTCTCGATCACCGTGCCGGCGGCGTCCGACACGACCTCCACGCTGCGCAGGGCAGAGGCGGTGCCGATGGCGGTCAGTACGCTGTCATAGGGCTGGCGTTCCAGCGCTGTGGTCACCACCGTGGTCGCCCCGGACCGGCCGCGCGGCCCGCCGGGCCTGCCCGGCCCCCGCGCGGCGCCAGCGGGGGCGCCACCGGTTTCGGGCGCGGCGCTGTCACTGCCCATGATGGCCGCCACCTGTGCTGGCAGCCCGAAGGTCACCACGTAGGCCCCGGCCAGGATCGCTGCCGACACGATCAGCATGAGAAATGTGCGCATGGAGAAAAAAGCCTCTGTCAAACGGTCCGAAAGATCAAACGTCCATTTCGTAAAATTCCGTCGAAGAAAATGGTCTTCGGGCAGAAAAAATCTCAGAGGCCTGCCTTCGGCCAGAAACCTGCCTGCCAGACGGGCCAACGGGCGCGGTTTCGCGCCACATTCAGCCCGGAACGGGGGCAGGCTGGGCTCCGGGCCTAGTTGAAGTTCATGGGCAGGGTGAAGCTTTGGCTGCCCCCGCCCAGGCCGCGCGGCGCCGCAGGCATCCGGCCCGAGCGTTGCACGGCGGTGATCGCCGCCCGGTCCAGCGCCGTCCGGCCCGAAGATTGGGCGATCCCGGCCCCGGTGACCTGCCCGGAAGGCGCCACGGTAATTCGCAATACGACCCGTCCACCACGTCCGCCGGGATGGCGTTTGCGTGATTCGATGCGGGCACGGATGCGTGCGCCCCAGGCGGACATCAGTTGCTGGGTCTGGGCGGCACTTGCGGCTTTGGCTCCGGCGCTACGGGCGTCGCCGGCCTGAGAGGCCCCGCCGCTGCCGGCAGACTTGCGCGCTTGTTGCGCAACACTGTCGCGCTGGCCGGTGGCTTCTCTGCGCTGTGGCTGCGGGCGGGCCTGCTGCGGTTGGGGTCGGGGCTTGGGTTCGGCGGTCCGGGTGGGGCGCTCGGGGCGTTCCACCGGGCGCAGGCTGCGTTTCACCGCCTGCTGCGACGGCGGCGGCGCGGTGTCCACCTGCGGCAGGGCCGGGCGGTCGGGCCGCACCGTGACTTGCGGCTGCGGCGCCTGGGGGCGCGGCGGCGGGGCATCCTGCGGGCGGGCGATATCGGGCGTCTCGCTGTCCTCGGGCACCGGCTCTGCCAATATGTCGGGCGCGACCAGGGGGATGGATTGGGGCGGTTCGGGCCGCTCGATCTCGGCGCTTGGCAGGGTTGGCATCTCCGCCTGCGCGCGCGGCAGATCGGGCAGGGCCACACGCGGCGCGGGGGTGTCGCGGGTGGGCGCGGGGGGCTGTTCTGTCGCCGGGGCCTCGGCCATGGGGGGGGTGTCGGGCGCTTCGGCGGTATCGGGCGGGGTGTCCCATTCCTGCACCAGCGCGGCAAGTTCGGGCGTCACGGCGGCGATGGTGGCCGTCGCCTCCCCACCCTGGCCGCCCACTGCGACGCCGCCGTCCTCTTCGGGCGCGATGAGCACAATGGCCAGGTGCAGCCCCACGGCGGCGGCCACGAAAAGGGGGAAATCGGCCTTCATCGCGGCACCGCCACCAGCGCGACCGAGGACAGCCCCGCCGCAGCCAGATCGCGCAGAACGGCGGCGACCTGCGTGGCGGGGGCCTTGGCGTCGGCGCGCAGGCGCGGGGCCTGTTGCGTACCTGCCGCGCCCGCTTCGGCGGCAAAGGCCGCCAGCGCGGCGGGCCCGGTCAGTTCGCGGAAGGCCAGATCGCCTTCAGGGCCCAGGAAAAGTACGGCCTGTGCCGCCTCGGCGTCCTCCCCCTTGGCGTTGGGCGGCGTGACCTCGATCGGTTCGGGCGGCGACAGTTCCGAAGTCATCAGGAAGAAGATCAGCAGCAGGAACACCACGTTGATCATCGGCACGATGGATTCCGCGCGGGGTTTGCGAGGGGGCGGGGACAGGTCGATCATTCGATCAGCACCAGGCGTTGAAATCCGGCGGCGCGCAGCGTTTCAGCCACGCCGATCACCCTTTGCAGATCCGCGTCGTCACGGCCGCGCAGGATGATCGTGTCCGCGGGGGTTGCGGTCAGCCCCTCCAGCGCGCCGGGCAGCGCGGCGGCGGCCATCGGCTGGCCATTCAGGGCAAGTGTTTCAGGACGGATCTCCACCAGCCGGGGCGCGCCTTCGTAGCCGCCGCCACCGCCGGCCAGCGGCAGCGGGATCACCGCGTCCAGGCCAAAGCGCGAGGCAAGCATGAAGAAGACCAGCAACAGGAACACCACGTCGATCATGGGCGTGAGACTGGGGCGCCTGCGCGGCCGGGCGGGCGGAGACAGGTTCATTCCGCCGCCACCCGGTCCGGCACCGTGGCGCCCGCCTCGGCGGGAAGGGGCGCGATGAAGATCCGGGTGGCGATGTTTTCAAGATCGGTGCGGACGCGGTCCAGCACGCTTTCGAACCAGGTCAGCGCGACAGAGGCCGGGATCGCCACGGCCATGCCGGCGGCGGTGGTCAGCAGGGCCTCCCAGATGCCCCCGGCCAACAGGGCGGGATCGGCGCGGTTGCCGGCCTCCTGTAGGGCCTGGAAGGCCGAGATCATGCCCATCACGGTGCCCAGCAGGCCCAGCAGCGGGGCGATGGTGGCGATCAGCTCCAGCGCCCGCAGACCCGAGGATTGCGCCGCCAGCTGCAATTTCGCAACGCGCTGGACCTCCTCGCGGGCGGAGGCCTCGGGCAGGGTCAGGCGGGCGTGCAGCGCGGCGCGGGTCATGCGGCTGCGCAGCGACCGGCGGGTCGCCACCAGCGCCTGCGCGGTCGCGGCATCGCCCGCTTCCCAAGCATCGACAGCGCGGGCGGAGACGCGCCAGGACCAGGCGCCGGCCAGCGACAGGCGCCAGGTCTTCCACAGGATCAGCGCCAGGGTGATGACAGACAGGCCGGCAATGGCCCAGATCGCCGGGCCGCCGTCGATGAGGAAGGTCCTGGCTTCTGTCAGACGATCTTCCAGTGTCTCGGGCTGGGCGGCCGCAGCGAGTGTTTCCGTCGTTTCAGGTGTTTCTGTCCGGACTGGCGCGTCGGGCTGCCCCTCTGGCTCTGCCTCTGCTTCCCGGCCGGTTGCGTCTATAGCTTCTGTTGTTTCAGAGGCTTCGGAAAGATCCGAAGCAACAGTCGTATCAGTTGTTGCGGAACTTTGTGACGGATCATACGCCAGGGCGGAGGCGGCATCCTGGGCAGGCGCGGCATCCGTGGCGGCTGGCTCTGCGGGAGCCGTCTGGCCGGGGCCGGTGGGTGCGGTGGTCAGCGCCTCCGTCTCTCCGGCGGAGAAGCCGCCCGTCGCGGGCGGCTCCGTTCCTTGCGGCTCCTGCCCGAAGGCGGCGGTGCCACCCATCACGCAGGTGATCAGAAATGCGGGCAGGAACCGGTTTTTCATGGCTTAGAACCTCGTGTTGACGGTCAGGGCGATGGTCCGGCCCGGCTCGTTCAGCTGAACGACATTCGCCAGGCCCAGACCATCCGCCGCGCGGCTGGCATAGGTTTCATCGAAGACGTTGCGCACATCCAGCCGCAGTTCCAGCGCGTCATAGGCACGCGGGGTGTAGCTGGCGTGGAGGTTCAGCACCTCGTAGCCGGGCAGCGGCGTCGCGGTGTCGTTGTTTTCCAGCGCGATTTCGGCGGTGCCGCCCAGCGTCAGTTGGGGCGTCGCCTCGAACCCGGCGGACAGGCCGATTATATGGCCAACGGGACGGCCGTAGTAATAGGCCGTCGTGCCGATGGTGGCGCCGTCCAGCTCGACGTCGGCATAGGTGTAGTTCGCCTCGACGTAGCCGCGCCCGCCGTCGTAACGCAGGGAGGCATCGACACCCCGGGTGGTCAGGTCGGCGGTGGTGCGCCCGGCAGTGAGTACGTCGTTCACGTCCTGCACTTCGGTCCAGAACAGCGCGCCATTCGCGGTCCAGGGACCGTTTTCGAACCGCAGGCCAACCCGCGCATTGGTTGCGCGCGAAGCGACGGGTGTTCCGTAGCTCCAGGCGCCGGAAAGGTTGATCAGGCTGGCTTCGCTCAACTCGTACCCGCCCCAGGTGGAGGCGGCGCCGATGTTCAGCGACAGTTGGTCGGTCAGAGCGATATCGGCGGCGGCGCTCACGCTGACACCGCTATCGTCATATTCGGTGCCGTCGGCCAGTTCGAAGGTCTGGAAATCGGCCCGCGCCCCGTAGCTGAGTGACAAGCGGCTGCCGAGATCCTGGCGCATCTGCGCGAAGACGCCGAAATTGTTAAGCGTTTCCGTAGCATTGCCGACATTCAGCGTGCCGTGCCCCTCGGCGGTGTCGTGGAAGAAATCGGCGCCTGCTGTCAGTACGCCATTCGCCAGGTTGAACTCATTGGCGAAAGTGCCGCTGAGGCTGGTGTTGGTGCCGATGGCGCCGCCAGCCTCGACCAGCTGTTCGTTGTAGGCCAATTGCACGCGCGGGGCCCAGATGCCGTCCGGCGTCTCGTCGGTCCAGGTCAGGCTGTAGGAATTCCGCTCCGACAGGGCTTCGCGGTAGACGGAGGTACGGCCCACCACGGCGGCAAAGTCAGGGCGTGCATAGTACAGGCCGCCCGGTCCTGCCTGCATGGAACGGACACCGGTGTCGCGGGTCTGCTCGGCGGAGAATTCCAGCCGATGGCCGCTGTCCGTTGTATAGGCCAGCTTGGCGGAGTAGGAGGTCGTGTCGGCGGCGGTTCCGGGCACGACGGTGCCGTCACCGTCCTCGTAATCCTCGCCCTCGGTCTTCACGCCGCTCAGCAGGTATTCGAACCCGCCCTGCGCGCCGTAGATCGTGAGGCCGGTGCGCAGCGTCTCGCCATTGTCGCCGTAGCTCAGCGTTGCATTGCCGCCGAAGGTGTCGCCGATGTCCAGCAGGTCGCGGGCGTCTTTCGTCTCGTAGGCGATGGAGCCGGCAACAGCACCCGGCCCCGCATCGGCCGGCGCCAGGCCGGAGGAGACCTCGACCCGTTTCAGAAGGAACGGATCAATCAGGACGTTGCCGGTGTGGTGAAAGGCGGACTTGTTCTGCCGCGCGCCGTCGATGGTGACCGACAGCAGGCTTTCCTCGATCCCGTGGACAAAAACCTTTTGCGCGATATTGGCGCCGCCGCTGGCGGTGATCTCGGATTGACCGGCGAAGACATCGGACATGCGCTGTGCGTTGCGCTGTTCGATCTCTTCCTCGGTCACGGCGGTGTTGCCCAGAACCTCTTGCGCGGCTTCGGATTCCACCCGGATTTCGTCAAGTGCGAAGGTGTCCTGCGCGGTGGCGGTGCCGCAGGTCAGAATGGCGGCGCTGGTCAGCAGCCATGTACGTGTTGAAAGGCCCATTGTCCCGTTCCCTAAATGTTGTCTTGCGTCGCTTGCTTGGAACGTCGGGAACGCGCCATGGCTGGCCATTCCTCGCGCCATAGTATTGGCGACTAAAATTGTCAAGAAACCGCGAGCCGGAGTTGCCTCCCCATAGGGACGGTCGGCGCAATGGCCCGACGCTGGCCCGGTTTGACTGCGCCGGCGGCGGATCAGACCAGGACGACCGGCCGTCCGTCGATATGGGTGACGCGAGCGGGGGTGCCGAAGGTCTCGCTCAGCAGGGGGGCGGTGACGACCTCGGCGGGCGAGCCTTCGGCTGCGATGCGGCCGTCCTTCATCACCACCAGCCGATCGGCAAAGGCGGCGGCATAGTTGATGTCGTGGATCACGATCAGGATCGTCTTGCCGTCCTTGTCCGCCATCTCCCGCAGCAGGCGCATCAGGTCGCGGGCGGCGGCGATGTCCAGGTTGTTCAGAGGCTCGTCCAGCAGCAGGTAATCGGTGGATTGGGCAAAGGTCATCGCCGCCAGCGCGCGCTGACGCTGGCCGCCGGAGATCTCGTCCAGGAACCGCGTTTGCAAATCTCCCAGGTCGAATCGCTCCAGCGCCTGGGCCACCAGCGCGCGGTCCTCCGGTCCCGGACGGCCCCGGTGCCAGGGATAGCGGCCGAATTCCACCAGGTCGGCGACCCGCAGGCGGGCGGTGATCTGGGTGCTTTGCGGCATCACGGCCAACCGGCGCGCCATGTCGCGATCCGCGATGCGGGTGATGTCCTGCCCGTCCAGCGTGATCCGGCCGCGCTGCACGTCACGCAGCCGCGCAATCAGCGACAGCAGCGTCGATTTGCCCGCGCCGTTCGGACCGATCATCGCGGTGATCCCTCCGCGCGGCAGGTGCAGGTCTACACCGTTCAGCACGGGCGCGCCCCCCAGGGAATGGTGCAGGTCGGAGACGTCGATCATGCGGCGCGCCTTTTCAGCAGGAGATACAGGAAGGTGGCGCCGCCGATCAGCTCGATCACCACGGTCAGGGGCGTGGCCAGGTGCAGGACACGCTCCATCACCAACTGGCCGCCGACCAGGATGATCGCGCCGGTCAGCGCGGCGGAGGGCAGCAGAATGGCATGGCGGTGGCTGGGCGTCGCCCGGTAGGCAAAGGCGGCGGCGATCAGCCCGAAGAAGCTGGACGGCCCCCCCCCGCCCGAGGCGAAGGGCCCGACCAGCGCCGTGGCGCTGCCCACCAGCACGCAGATCAGCAGCAGTGCCTGGCGTTGCAGCCGTTGGGGTGGTTCGCCCAGGGACTGGGCTGTTTCGCGGCCCAGGGCCAGCACGTCCAGCCGGTGCCGCAATCGCCAGGACAGAACCAGCGCGGGCAGGATGGTCAGCGCCGAGAGGCCCAGCAGCAGCGGCTCCACCTGGGTGAAGCGCGCAAAGGACACCGCCTGCAACAGCTGGTATTCCGAAGGGTCGATCAGCCGCTGCAGGAACTGCGACAGGGCGCTGATCGACATGCCCAGCACGATGCCCGACAGCACCAGCCGCATCATGTCGCGCCGCGCCAACCGCATCAATCCGGTAAAGATCAGCAGCCCCAGCCCCGCCATTGCGCCCAGATTGATCACGAACAGCGCCAGCGCCGACAGCCCGGCATAGCCCGTCACACCGCTGCCGTAGATCATCCCCGTCAGCACAAGGACGTAAAGCGCGTCGAACCCCATGAGGGACGGCGTCAGGATGCGGTTCGCGGTCAGGGTCTGGAACAGCACTGTCGCCACCGCCAGCGCCACGGCAACCAGCAGCAGCGCCGCCAGCTTGGTCGCGCGAAAGGGCAGGATGAAGTCCAGCGGTCCCGTCAACCCCAGGCCCATGTAGCCGGCCGTGCAAACAGCCAGCGCCAGCGCCAGCCAGGCCAGCCGTTGCGCCATCGGGCGCTCCCGCAATCTAGGCACGGCCCGCCCCCCGGTTCAGCAGCACCAGGAAGGTCACAGCCCCGGCAAGCGCCACCATCGTGGCGACGGGCACTTCGTAGGGGGCGATGACGGCCCGGCCCGCGATATCGGCGCCCAGCACCAGGATCGCGCCGGTCAGCGCCGTCAGCGGCAGCGCGCGGCGCAGGTTGTCGCCGGTGCTGCGGGCGATCAGGTTGGGCACCACCAGCCCGACAAAGGGGATGGCCCCCACCGTCACGACCACCATCGCCGTCACCACGGAGATCGCCACCACCCCCGCCGCCGTCACCAACTGGACGTTCAGGCCCAGGCTGCGGGCCGTGTCCTCGCCCAGGGACAGCAGGGTCAGGCGGTCGGCGATAGCCCAGGCCGCCACCGTTGCGGCGGCGGCGAGCCACAGCAATTCGTAGCGCCCGCGCAGGACGCCGGACAATTCGCCGGTCAGCCAGGTGCCCAGGTACTGGATCAGGTCGGTCTGGTAGGCGGCAAAGGTCACGATGGCGCCGATCACCCCGCCGTAGACCAGCGCCACCAGCGGCACCAGCAGCGGATCGGTCGGCGGCAAGCGGCGGATCAGGGCCATCAGCCCCAGGCTGCCCAGCAGCGCCGCGAAGGAGGCCGCCGCCATCTTCACCCAGATCGCCGCGGCGGGGGCCAGCAATGTGGTCAGCAATACGCCCAATGCCGCCGACGATCCGGCACCCGCGGTCATCGGCTCGATGAAACGGTTGCGCGCCAGCACCTGCATGATCTGCCCGGTGACCGCCAGCGCAGCCCCCGCCAGCACCGCCGCCATGGTGCGCGGCAGGCGGCTGATCCACAGCAGGTCACGCGCTTCGGGATCGGTCAGCAGGTCGGCGGGCCGCAGGTCGGACACGCCCAGGAACAGCGACAGGCCTGCCAGCGCGGTCAGGACCGCAAGGCCCGCCAGTCGCATTCACTCTGCTCCCAATGCGGCGGTCAGCTCGTCCAGAGTGCGGTTCAGGGACTGGATGCCGCCCGACGCGATATAGAGTTCGGCCGGGGCCAGGTAGATCACCTTGCCGTTCCGTGCGGCGCGGGTGCCGGCGACCAGCGGATTGTCCAGCGTGGCCTCGGCGGCCTCGGTTCCGCCACCGATGGCGGCGCCCCGGTCGATGATCAGCAGGGTGTCGGGATCGGCTTCGGCGATGAATTCGAACGACACGGCGTCGCCGTGATTGCCCGCGTCCACATCGTCCACCGCCATGTCGAACCCCAGCGTCCGGTGCAGCCAGCCGAACCGGCTGTTGGCGCCGAAGGTCGACAGTTTCGGCCCGTTGGTCATGATGATCAGGGCGCGTCCGCCCTGGTCCGCGACGCGGGGGCGCAGGGCGACCAGCCGGTCGTCCAGCGCGGCGGCCAGCTCTGCCGCCTTGTCCTCGCGCGCCAGCATGGCCCCGAATCCGTGCAGGCGCGCCTTGCCCTCGGCCAGCACCTCGGTGCCGATGCTCATGTCCGCGACCGGGGCGATACGCGACAGCGCGTCGACCTGGGTGGAAGCCCGTGCGCCGACGACGATGACATCGGGGGCCAGGGCGGCGATCGCCTCGAAATCCGGTTCGAAGAAGGATCCCACGCGGGTCGCATCCTCCAGCGCCTCGGGCAGGTAATCGACATAGAGCGGCGCGATAACCCCCGCCGGCATGACACCAAGCGCTGTGATGGAATCCAGCGCGGCGATGTCCAGTACCACGATCCGTTCGGGGACTTCGGGAAGGGTCATTTCACCGCGAGCGGTGTCAAAGGTGACGGGATCGGCCTGCGCCCCGGCGGCGCCCAGAAAGGCAGCGGCAAGGGCGGGAAACAGCGTGCGAAAGGTTGGCATGGCGCGCTCCGTTCTGGGCCGGACGGGCCGGCATGACAGGGGGAGGGGGGGCAGTGGCTGACGCGGCGCGCTGGCTGTATGGCGCCGCAATTAAGGGATTGCCGAAACAGCGTCAAGAAAATAGCCTAGCAAAAACATCAGGAAAAGGTGAGCCGGATGATCGTCTCCACCGCCCGCTTCGAAACCGCCCACGGGCCGAAATATCTACAGCAATTGTGCAAGCATTTCGCCCACAAGGTCGCGGTGAGCCATGATGCAAGCAGCGGCCATGTTGCCCTGCCGCCCGGCCCGGCGCGATTGAACGCCGACGCCACAGGTCTGACGCTGGAGATCAGCGCCGAGGACGACACCGGCCTCGCGCGGGCGAAATACATCATCGAGGACCACCTGAAACGCTTTGCCTTCCGGGAGGAGCCGGGCCCGCTGACCTGGACGATCCGGGAGGGCTGAGCGCCGCAAGCCGTTCCGCCACGCAGGGCGGAGGGGGCTACTGTGCGAAGCTTTGCCGCCAGCGGGCGATAAATCTCTGGCTGCGGGCCTGGTCCATCGCAACCAGCAGCGTCGGCCCCAGCGGGATCGCCACCCGCCGCCCCCGCCGGGTCGCATCCGGGTCCGAGGGGGCGATGATCAGGTTGCTGGCCGCCAGCGCCCGCCGCCCCGCCGGGGATAACATGAAATCCAGCAGGGCGCCGGCGTCGGCCCGGGCGGTGGGTCCGGGCAGGATCGCTGCGCGGGCCAGGGTCAGCACGTAGTCGCGCGGCGTCAGGATGCCCAGCCGGGGATCCGCGGCCGCCTGTTCGGCGGCGTAGGATCCCAGCACGTTGTAGGCCAGCAGATACTCCCCCCGTGCGACCCCGTCGATGATTTCAGCCGAACAGCAGGTCGCCACGGCGCCAGAGCGGGCAAAGGCCTCCATCAGCGCGCCGAAGGTGCTGGCCTCCTGGCTGTCCATGAAAGCGAACAGGAACCCCAGGCCCGAGGTCTCGATGTCATAGGTCGCGACCTTGCCGTCATAGGCGCCGTCCTCGCGCCGTAACAGGTCCAGCAGGTCGAACCGGGTCGCGGGCACGTCGCCGGGCGGCAGCAGGTCGCGATTGTAGACGATTACCGCCGGTTCGCTGGACAGGCCCCAGATCTCGTCGCGCCACCGCAGGCCGGGGGGCAGCGCCTGCGTCGCCTCCGACCGCCAGGGCGCGGCGCAGCCGTCGTTGACCAGCTTGACCATCTGGTGCACGGCGGAGGACAGGACCAGGCCCGCCGCCACTCGGCCCTGGGCGCAATCCTGCGCCGTCAGGGCATACAGGTCGTTGGAGCCCCATTGCTGGTAGTCGATGGCCAACCCGGTCCGGGCGTCCAGAAAGGCGCGGATGGTGGGTGCCAGCACCGAGATATCGGTGGTGGTCCGCAGGGTCAGCCGGCGCGGCGCATCGGGCGGACCGAAGAGGCGCGTCGCCTCTTGCGCGGCCAGGGGCCAGGCCAGCAGCAGCAATGGGAGAAGCAGTAGCGCCGGGACCGCCCGGCCCGGTACGCGCCACCGTTGACGGGCCAGGGGCGCGCGGGACCAGGCGGGGATCATTCCGGCCCCTCCGGAAAGGTCAGGGAGATGCGAAATCCCGTCGCGCGCGTTTCCATCTTCACCGCGCCGCCGTAGGCGCCGGCGACGGATTGCGCGATGGCCAGGCCCAGTCCCGCGCTCTTCCCCGAGGAGGCGGCATCGCGCAGGAACCTGTCTCCCAACCGGGCGCGCAGTTCCGGCGCGGGGCCGGGGCCCGCATCCTCCACCCACAGGGAAACCTGGCCGGCCGTGTGATCGGCGCCGACCCGGACGGGCGGCGCGCCATGAACGAGCGCATTTCCCAGCAGGTTGCGCGCCGCCTCGGTGAGGGAGAAGGCGTCGGCGCGCAGGGGCACGGGGCTGGCGCCGATGTCCAGCCGGATTTCCATGCCGGGCGCCAGCAGCTGGTGATCACCGCTTTCCACCACGTCCAGCGCGATATCGCGCAGGTCCAGAATTTCCCGTCGGGCGGCGTCGATGCGGTGGGCAACCAGCGCGCGGGAGAGCATCTGGTCCAGCAGCCGACCCAGCCCGACACTGCGCTGGTGGATGCGGTCGACCAGCATGTCGCGGCGGGCGAGGTCCGGTTCCTTGGTGGCCAGATCGGCTTGCGCACGCAAGGCCGCGACCGGGGTGCGCAACTGGTGCGCGGTATCCGAGATCAGGCCGCGCATGGTGCCCAGCTGCCGGTCCAGCCGGCCGGTGAACCCGTTCAGCGCCTCCACCAGCCCGGCGATTTCGCGCGGCACAGCGGTGTCCAGCCGGGTCAGATCCTGCGGATCGCGCGCCGCCAGAACAGCGGCCAGCCGATCCAGCGGGCGCAGCGCCCGGCGCACCACCAGCGCCGCCAGCACCAGCACCGCGACCCCGCCGATCGCCAGAACGATCAGTGCGCTGCGCGTGATGTCGCGGGCCAATGCGGTGCGCGCCCGCAGGGTCTGACCCACGATCACCTCGACACTGCCGGAGAAGGTTCGTTCCGCGAAACGCCGCGTTTGCAGGATATAGCGCGCCGGTTCCGCGCCAAACGGCGCATCGTATAGCCGTGGCCTGCCTCGGGCGCGATCCTCGGGCCGGGGCAGGTCGGCATAGCCGGTCAGCACCGTGCCGTCCGGTCCGGCGACCTGGTAGGCGATCCGGTCCTCCGGCGCCAGCGCCAGCAACTCGAAGGCCGAAACCGGCAGATCCACCACTGGCGTCCCGTCGACGATGGACACGCTGTCGGCGATATTGGCCGCCGCCCCGACCAACAGCCGGTCGAAGGCATCCCGCGCCGCCGCGCGGCCATAGGCCAGCGCGGCCAGCGACAGCACGATGCCGCCGATCATCAAAAGACCACCCAGCCCGATCACCATGCGCGCGGTCAGCGACCAGGTCGGCCGCGCCGGCAGGGGCGGGGCCGGATCAGCCATCGGATTCGAGCGCGTAGCCCTGGCCGCGCAGGGTGCGGATCGACACGCCGGCCCCGGTGATCTTGCGCCGCAGCCGCGCAACGTAGAGTTCGATGGCATTCACCCCGACCACCGCGTCCTCGAAGGAATAAAGCCCCTCCAACAGGCGGTCCTTGCTCAGCACCTGGCCGCGGTGGCGCATCAGGAGGCCCAGCAGCGCCAGTTCGCGGCGCGTCAGCTCAAGCCGTTGATCGTTCAGCCGCACCACCCCGCCGACCGGATCATAACGCAGCCCGCCCAGCGTGATCTCGCTGTCGGCATCGGCCTGGGCGCGGCGGGTCATGACGTGCAGCCGGGCCTCCAGCTCCCGCTGGTCGAAGGGTTTGACCAGGTAATCGTCGGCGCCCAGCGAAAAGGCAGACAGCTTGTCGTCCACCGAGATCTGCGCCGTCAGCATCAGCACCGGCATGGCGTGGCCCGCGCCGCGCATCTCCCGCAGCAGGCCGGTGCCCGACCCGTCCGGCAGGTTGATATCCAGCACCACGGCGTCATAGGCCTGCACCGCCAGGTGATCGCGCGCGGCGGCGATGCAATCGGCATGGTCGCAGGCCAGCCCGCTGGCCCGGAACCGGGTCACCGTGGCCTCCGCCAGATCGCGGGCATCCTCTACCAGCAAGATCCGCATCCTGATGCTGTCCTCCCCGACGGGATGTTGTGACAGGTTCGCGACAGGTTCAACCGCTATGGTGCCCGGCACAGGGCCGCAAGGAGAGCGCGCCCGCAGAGGAGGATACCCTATGACATTCAATTTCGTCCGCACGGCGCTGGCCGTCGCGGGGCTGGGCCTTGCCGCCGGTGCCGCACATGCCGAAAGCCACGCGGCCTTTACCCCCGAGAACCCGGAATGCATCGCCCCCGCCAACCCCGGTGGCGGCTGGGATTTCACCTGCCGCCAGGTCGGCAAATCCTTGCAGGACCAGGATCTGATCGCCACGACGATGCAGGTCGTGAACATGGCCGGCGGCGGTGGCGGCGTGGCCTATGCCGAGGTGGTGAACAAGCGCGGTGACGACGACGACCTGATCGTTGCCGCGTCCTCTGCCACCGCGACGCGGCTGGCCCAGGGCGCGTTCCCCGGAAACACCATGGACCAGGTGCGCTGGCTGGCGGCCATCGGCGCCGATTACGGCGTGATCGCCGTCTCTGCCGAAAGCGAGGTCGAAACCCTGCCGGAGTTGCTGGACCAGATCAAGGCAGACCCCACCTCCGTCTCCGTGGCCGGCGGCTCTGCCGTGGGGGGCTGGGATCACCTGAAAGTCCTGATCGCGGCCAATGCCTACGGGATCGAGGACGTGCGCAAGGTCAAGTACATCGCCTTTGACGGCGGCGGCGAGGCGGTCACCCAGCTGCTGGCAGGGTCCGTCCAGGCCTTCACCGGCGATATCTCCGAGGCCAAGGGCTTTGTCGATTCCGGTGATATCAAGGTGATCGCGGTGCTGGCGCCCGACCGCCTCCCCGGCGAATTCGCCGATTTCCCCACCGCCCGCGAACAGGGCGTGGACGCCATCGGTGCCAATTGGCGCGGGTTCTACGCGCCGGGCGGCATGTCCGACGCCGCCTACGAGGGCTGGGTGTCGAAGCTGGGCGATCTCTATGCCTCCGACGCGTGGAAAGAGATCATGGCCAACAACGGCCTGGCGCCGCTGGACCTGCAAGGCGCGGCCTTCGAGGGTTTCGTGGCCGAATCCGTGGCACAGATCCAGTCCATTTCGAAGGAAATCGGGATCATCAAATGATCCCGTGACCGCGCGGGCCACTTGCAGCTGACCGCCTGCGCACTTCCGGGCCCGGAGACACCTCCGGGCCCGGCTTTTCAAGGGGGAGACATCATGAGCGACCGCATATTCGGAGCCTTCGGGCTTCTCCTGGCGATCTTCTTCGCCTGGGCCACCCTTCAGATCGAGGAGAGTTTCCTCTCTGACGCCGTCGGGCCCAAGACATTCCCGCTGATCATCGCGACCATCCTGGGCCTGGCCTCGGTGGCGATCATCCTGCGCCCGGACGCCGATCCGCGCTGGCCGGCAACGGCCCGCCTGCTGGAAATCGCGGCGGCCGTGGTGGTGATGATCCTCTACGCGCAGTTCCTGCCCGAGGTCGGCTTTGTCCTGGCGACAGCCGTGGCCGCCGCCTACCTGACCTGGCGACTGGGCACCGGACCGCTGCAATCGCTGCTGGTAGGGGTCTGCACCTCGGTCGGCATCTACGTCATCTTTCACCTGATCCTGGGATTGTCGCTGGCGCGCGGTCCCTGGGGTTTCTGAGCGCGGAGGCTTCTCATGGACATGATGTCATCTCTGGCCGATGGCTTTGCCATCGCGCTGACCTGGCAGAACCTGGGCCTGGCGATCCTGGGCTGTTTCCTGGGCACGATCATGGGCGCGCTGCCCGGACTGGGCCCGTCGAACGGCGTGGCGATCCTGATCCCGCTGGCCTTTACCATGGGATTGGCCGCCACGCCCTCGCTGATCCTGCTGACCTCGGTCTACTACGGGGCGATGTACGGGGGGCGGATCTCGTCGATCCTGTTGAACATCCCCGGCGATGAACCGGCGATGATGACCTGCCTGGACGGCTATCCCATGGCGCAGAAGGGCATGGCCGGGCAGGCGCTGTCCCTGTCGGGCGTGGCGTCCTTTGTCGGGGCGTTCCTGGCCACCTGGGGGCTGATCTTCCTGGCGCCACAGCTGGTGAAATTCGCCCTGCTGTTCGGCCCGGCGGAATATTTCGCGCTGTTCGCGCTGGCTTTTGCCACACTGGGCGGCGTGTCCTCCACCAACCAGGCGAAATCGGCCTTTGCCGCGATGCTGGGGCTGGGGCTGGCGGTGATCGGGGTGGACACCCAGACCGGCGTGCCGCGCCTGACCTTCGGAGAGGTGCACCTGTACGACGGGATCGACTTCCTGGTGGCGATCGTCGGACTTTTCGCCCTGTCGGAGGTGTTCATCTTTCTCGAACATCGCCATGGCAGCGCCGACGCCCAGGGCCGCAAGATCGAGGTCGGGCGCCTGACGCCATCCTGGTCGATGCTGAAGGCCTGTACACCGACGATGCTGCGGTCCTCGGGGCTGGGGTTCCTGGCCGGGGTGCTGCCGGGCGCGGGGGCTTCTCTTGGGTCTTTCATCTCCTATTCCATGGAGAAGAAGCTGGTGGACCGGGACGGCACCTTCGGCACCGGTGACCCCCGAGGGGTCGCCGCGCCCGAGGCCGGCAACAACGCCGCCGCCGGGGGCGCGCTGGTGCCCATGCTCAGCCTCGGAGTGCCGGGGTCGGGCACGACGGCGGTGCTGCTGGCGGTGTTGCTGTCACTGAACATCACCCCCGGCCCGCTGCTGTTCGCCAACAACCCGGATGTGGTCTGGGGCCTGATCGCGGCGCTGTTCATCGCCAACTTCATGCTGTTGGCGATGAACATCCCGATGGTCGGCCTGTTCACCCGCGTGCTGATGGTCCCGCCGCGCATCCTGATGCCGGTTGTGGCGATGGTCAGCTTCGTCGGGATCTACGGTATCTCCGGCTCCAGCTTCGACCTTCTGGTGATGATCGGGTTCGGCGTCGCGGGCTGGGTGCTGCGCAAGCTGGATGTGCCGCTGGTGCCGATCATCCTGGGCACGTTGCTGGGCAACACGATGGAGAACAACCTGCGCCGCGCCGTCACGATCTCCAACGGGGATTACTGGACGCTGGTCGGCAGCCCGCTGGCCATCGGCCTGTGGACGGTGGCAATCGTGGGCTTTGTCCTGCCGCTGTTCATCGGCCGCATCGTCAAGGCCCGCATGCGCCGCGACGCCGAAAGCGCGACCCGCGACTGACCCTTCGCCCCTGATCGCAGAACAGACCGCCCCCGCAGGATGCTGCGGGGGCGGTTCGGGTTTGGGGGGCGCCGGGTGCAGGGCGCCAGGTTACAGGGCGCGGCACCGCGTTGGCGTCAGAGTTGGCGCGCGCGGGGCGGGGCCTGGGCCCTCACCTCACCCGACCTCCCCCCGCCGGGCAACGGCGGCGCGTCGCAGGAGGGCGGCGTCCAGGTCGATGGCGGCGAAAAGGGCTCCGGCGTCCAGGGCGCGGGACATGAAGTCACGGTCCAGGGACAGGATGCCGGCCGGTTTTCCGGCGGCGGTGATGCGGCGCAGGGCGTCAAGAACGGCCTCCTGAACCTTCGGGTGGCCGGTCTGGCCGGTCAACCCCATGGAGGCCGAGAGGTCAGCCGGGCCGACAAAGATACCGTCGACACCGGGCACCTTGGCGATCTCCTCGATCCGGGCCGTGGCCTCCACGCTTTCGACCTGGACCAGGACGCAGGTTTCCTGTGCGGCGCGGGCGATGTAATCGGTCACGGCACCGTAGCGGCTGGCGCGGGTGGCCCCGGCCACGCCCCGGCTGCCGTTGGGCGGGTAATGCGCGGCGGCGACGGCGGCGCGGGCCTCCTGCGCATTCTGCACATAGGGGACCATGATCGTCTGGGCGCCGCAATCCAGCACCCGCTTGATCTCCACCGGGTCGTTCCAGCCGACGCGGACAATGGTCGACACCGGGTAGGGCGCGGCGGCCTGCATGAGCGGCTGGGTGCCGGCCGCGTCGTTGGGCGCGTGTTCGGTGTCCAGCAGCAGCCAGTCATAGCCGCAGCCCGCCAGCAATTCGACCACGCCGGGATCGGGCAGGGTGCACCACATCCCGACCTGGCGCTGCCCTGCCGCCAGCGCGGCCTTGAAGGCGTTCTTCGGCATGTCCATTCTCAATCCTTCCGGTTCAGCTGACAGATACGGCGCACGGCGGCGGCGTAGCCTTCGATTCCCAGCCCGGCGATCACCCCGTCGGCGCGCTGCGCGACAAAGGAATGGTGGCGGAAGGCCTCCCTTCGGTGGACCTGGCTGATATGGACCTCCATCACCGGCCCCTCGAACGTGTTCAGCGCGTCCAGGATGGCGACGGAGGTATGGGTATAGGCGGCGGCGTTGATCACGATGCCCGAAGCGTCCTGCCGGGCCTCGTGAATCCAGTCGATCAACTGGCCTTCGTGGTTGGACTGGCGCTGCACGATCTCCACCCCGCCCGCGGCCTGGCGGCACAGGGTCGCCACATCGTCCAGCGTGTCGTGCCCGTAGATCTCGGGCTGGCGCTTGCCCAGCAGGTTCAGGTTCGGTCCGTTCAGGATATGGATCGGTTTCATGGTGCCCCCGTTCTGCCGCGTGGTGACTGTAACGTCCTGCGATGGCACGGCAAGTCCAGCTTTGGCTTGGCCTTCGGGGCGAAGGCCGCTACCTCTGGTGCGGGGCGCCCGGCAGGCGGCGCGCGACAGCAGGAGGCGAGCCATGAAATGTGTATTCGTTCAGATCCGGTGCAAGCCCGGCACGGGCTATGACGTGGCCGCGCAGATCGTCCTGCGGGAGATCCATTCAGAGCTGTATTCCACCAGCGGCGAATATGACCTGCTGCTGAAGATGTATGTCCCCGAGACGGAGGATATCGGCCTCTACATCAACGAGAACCTCCTGAAGATCGACGGGATCGAGCGGACCTTGACCACCCTGACCTTCAAGGCGTTCTGAGCCGCCCGCCATTCAGCTTGCCATTCAGCCCGCGGGCAGGCCGGCGGCATATTCGATCGGCCTGCCGTGCGGCGTCGCCGCTGCCGCGCGTTGCCAGGTGGCGGCGGCTTCGGAGATGCGGGCCGGATCTGTGACGGCGCGGGCGGTCAGCAGCTCTTCGGTGGCGGCGAGCCAGGCGTGGAAATAGGCGCGGGCGTGGTCCTCCGGGCAGGCGCCCTTCGCGGGATGGCGGGACAGCTGGGCCGACAGCGTCGCCGCCCAGTCCGTCCAGCTGAACGTGCCCGCCTGGTGCAGGGCCACCGTCACTGCGAAGGCGCGCGCCTGCCAGGGTTCGAAGAACACCGGTTCGCCGCCCGCGTCGCGTGGCAGGCCGGGGGTGTCGATGGGGTGGTCAGAGGCGGTCAAGATAGGGCTCCCATGCGTCGATGCGGATCGTGTCGCCGGCGCGGGCCTCGGTGCCGAACAGGATCTGCGCATCAAAGGCCACGGTATATAGCCAATGCGCCACATCAAGATCGCCCCGCGCGCTGGCATCGGGAAAGACATGATAGCCGCGCACCGCGTCGATCCGGCCGGATTTCTCACGTGCATATGCGGGCAGGCGGATATGACCGCGCGGTTGCAGATTGCGGGTGCGCACCGTGTCGCCGACGTCAAAGGCCGGGCGGCTGTCGCCGGGATCGCGATCCGCCGGGCCGCCGCGCGCCAGCATCGGCGCCACCTGGTCGGGGCGCAACGTGCGGTCGGCCAGAGGGGCGGGCGCGTCGGCATGACCGCGATCCAGCTCTGCCTGGGTGACCATGCCGTGGGTCTTCAGAAGATCCTCCAGCGCGTGCAGCCACAGGGCATAATAGCTGAGGCTGTGATATTGCGCCGGGTCACGATTCTCGCGGGCATGGCGGGATTCGTCGATGCTCCAGGCGCCATGTGCGCCGGCGGCGAGGGTCACGCCCAGGGCGCGCCGCTCCCAGGGGGCATGAAACAGCGGTTCGTCCCGCTCTGGCGCGATGGGGCCGAAGCCGTCGCGCCCGCCCAGATCCTGCGGGCCGTTCATGCAGCCCCCGGGGCCAGGGCCAGCCCGGTCCCGATCATGCTGTCGCGGGTGACCAGATCGGCCAGCGCCGCTTCGTCCAGATCTTCGGTGCCCTCGGGGCGGGCGGGGATCACCAGATAGCGGACCTCCGCCGTGCTGTCCCAGACATGGACCTGCGCGCCCTCGGGCAGGGTGACGCCGAATTCCGTCAGCACCCCGCGCGGGTCCTTCACCGCGCGGGCGCGGTAGGGCGCGGATTTGTACCAGACGGGTGGCAGGCCCAGAACGCTCCACGGGTAGCAGGAGCACAGGGTGCAGACGACCATGTTGTGATCGCGCGGCCCGTTGAACACCGCGACCATGTGTTCGCCCTGCCGTCCCGTGAAGCCCATCGCGGCAATCGCCGCCGTCGCATCCCGGCGCAGCCAGTTGGCGAAATCGGGATCCGTCCAGGCGCGGGCCACCACCTGGGCGCCGTTGCGGGGGCCGACGCGGGTCTCGTAGGTCTCGACGATGGCGTCGATGGCGGCGGGGTCCAGCAGGCCCTTTTCCGTCAGCACGGTTTCCAGCGCCATGACGCGGGCGGTCATGTCGTCCAGGTGGCTGTGATCGCCGGGATCGTGATCATGCGGCAAGGCTCAGCCCTCCGCCTTGGCGCGGCGCCTGGCGGCATGAAGCAACGGTTCCGTATAGCCCGACGGCTGGTCAACCCCGCCGAAGATCAGATCGCGCGCTGCGTGAAAGGCGACGCCGTCGAACTTTGGTGCCATCGGGCGATAGGCCGGATCGCCGGCATTCTGGGCGTCCACCTTGGGTGCCATGCGGCGCAGCGCGGCGTCCACCTGGTCGCCGGTACAGATGCCGTGCAGCATCCAGTTCGCGAGGTATTGCGAGGAAATCCGCAGTGTGGCGCGATCCTCCATCAGGCCGACATCGTTGATGTCCGGCACCTTGGAGCAGCCGATTCCCTGGTCGACCCAGCGGACCACGTAGCCCAGGATCGATTGGCAGGCGTTGTCCAGCTCCCGCTGGATGTCCTCTTCGCTCAGGTTGCGGCCATGCATGATCGGCGGGGTCAGAAGCGCGGATTGCGCGGCATGTTCGCGCGATTTCATCTCGTCCTGAACCGCATGGACGTTAACCTGATGGTAATGGGTGGCGTGCAATGTGGCGGCGGTGGGGGATGGCACCCAGGCCGTGTTGGCACCCGCGCGGGGGTGGCCGATCTTGACCTCCAGCATTTCCGCCATGGCGTCGGGCTTGGCCCACATGCCCTTGCCGATCTGCGCCTGGCCCTGAAGCCCGGCGGCCAGCCCGGCGTCGACATTGCCGTCTTCGTAGGCGCGCAACCAGGGGGTGCCCTGCATCTCCGCCTTTGGGATGACCGGCCCGGCCTGCATGGAAGTATGGATCTCATCCCCGGTGCGATCCAGGAACCCGGTATTGATGAAGACGCAGCGGTTCCTGACCGCTGCGATACAGGCCAGCAGGTTGACGGAGGTGCGTCGTTCCTCGTCCATCACGCCCAGTTTCACGGTGTTGGCGGGCAGACCCAGGATCTGTTCAACCCGCCCGTATAGAGTATCGGCAAAGGCGACCTCTTCGGGACCGTGCATCTTGGGCTTGACCACATAGACCGATCCGGCGCGGGAATTGCGCGGGCCGTCGGCCTTCTTCAGATCATGCATGGCGCAGGCCACGGTGATCAGCGCGTCCAGCATGCCCTCCGGGATCTCCTGCCCGTCCAGCGTGACCGCATCGGTGGTCATCAGGTGGCCGACATTGCGCACCAGCAGCACCGCCCGGCCGGGATGCGTGGCGGCGCTGCCGTCGGGCGCGCGGTAGGTCACATCGCCGTTCAGGCGCCGGGTCATGCTGCGGCCACCCTTTTCAAACGTCTCCGCCAGATCGCCGGTCATCAGGCCCAGCCAATTGGCATAGACCTCGCATTTGTCGGCGGCATCGACGGCGGCGACGGAATCCTCGCAATCCTGAATGGCGGTCAGCGCGCTTTCCAGCACCACATCGGCAATGCCCGCCGGATCGTCCGCCCCGATGGTCGAGGCGCGGTCGACCACAATGCGGATCAGCAGACCGTTGGCCCGCAGGAAGATGTCGCCGTCATCGGTGAAGCCCGCGAACTGCGTGGGATCGGAGAGGCCGGTTTCACCCTGCGCCGTGGCCATGAAGACCATGCCGTCGCGAACCCGCATCCCCGTGACATCGGCCCAGCCGCCACCGGCCAGGGGCGCCACCGCGTCCAGATGGGCGCGGGCGCGTTCGATCACCTTGGCGCCGCGCGCGGGATCATAGCCGCCAGGCGCGGGCGTGCCGGGGATGGCGTCCGTGCCATACAGCGCATCATACAGTGACCCCCACCGCGCATTCGCCGCGTTCAGGGCGAACCGCGCGTTCATCACCGGCACCACCAGCTGGGGCCCGGCCAGGGTGGCAATCTCGGGATCGACCTGCGTGACCTCCACCCGGAACGGCTTTGGCGGGTCCACCAGATAACCGATCTCCTTCAGGAAGGCGCGATATTCGTCGCCGTCGATCTCCTGACCGCGGCGGGCCGTGTGCCAGGCGTCGATCTGCGCCTGAAGATCGGCGCGGCGCTGCAACAGGCGGGCGTTCTCGGGCATCAGGTCGCGCAGCAGGCTGGCGAAACCGGACCAGAAGTCGTCGGCGCTGATGCCGGTCAGGATCCGATCCTCGACCAGGCGGACCAGCGGTTCGGCGACGGTCAATCCGTGGCGGTCAAGTGTGGCGGTCATTGGGGGTTCCTTCTGGCTGGTCGGTGGTGGCGCCACAATGACCGTGTGGAACAGCAAAGTGCAAGCCACCCGGCGCGGTCGCGTGGTTGCATCCGCGCCCCGGCCCCCGCATTCTGCGGCGATGGACCATGACGATTTCGACCTGTTGCACTTTCTGCCTTACCTCCTGAACCAGGCGGCAGAAGCGGCCAGCCTGGATTTCCAGGCGATCTATCGCAGCCGCTATGGCATTCAGCGGGCGGAATGGCGCATCCTGTTTCACCTTGGCCTCTTTGGCCAGTTGACGGCGGCGGAGATCGGCCACCGCACCCGGATGCACAAGACCAAGGTCAGCCGCGCGGTGCAGCGGCTGGAAGACCGCGCCTACCTGTCGCGCGAACGCTCCCGCAGTGATCGCAGGCAGGAGGTTCTGCGCCTGACGGAGGCGGGCACGGAGGTCTATACCGACCTGCGGCGTACGGCGGCGGATTACGACGGCGCCCTGCGTGCCCGGTTCACCGAGGACGAGGCCCGTATCCTGATGGATGCGCTGGGCAAGCTGGCGGCGCTGGAGGGGCGGGAGGCGCCCTAGAACTTGACCCGGACGCCAGGCAGGTTCAGCGATTTCAACAGGTCGCGCAATTCCTGCCGGGCGGCGATGTTGGAGATGTTCAACTGCATCACGCCGATGTCGCGCAGGTCCAGCAAGGTCAGGCCGCGGGGGAACAGCTCTCGGAATATGACGCGTTCGTTGAAGCCGGGGGCGGCGCGAAAGCCGATGCGCTTGGCCAGGTTCTGGACCGCGGCTTCCATCTTCTTCTTGTTGACCATGTTCTGCGCGCCCAGCCGGTTGCGCATCACCACCCAGTCGATCGGTTTCAGCCCGGCCTGCGCCCGCAATTGCCGCGCGTTCCAGACCATTTCGGAATAGACCGACGGGCCCAGAATCTTGCCGTCGGAATCCGTGGTGGCCAGCAGGTCGAAATCCACGAAACTGTCGTTCAGCGGCGTGATCAGCGTGTCGGCCAGCGAATGCGCCACCTGGCTGAGCCGGGTGTGGGAGCCGGGGCAGTCGATCAGGATGAAATCCGATTGCGGCTCCAGCTCGGCGATGACGGCGGACAGGCGATGATCATACATGTTCTCGCCCGGTTTCAGCTGATCGGCTGAAACTTCGGGCAGTTCGCGATATTCCGGGCTGGGCAGGTCGACGCCCTGACGCTCCATGAAGGCGCGGCGATTGGCGACGTAGCGGCCCAGCGATTTCTGCCGCAGGTCCAGGTCCAGAGCCGACAGGCGATGCCCCATCCGTACCAGGGCGGTGGCCACGTGCATGGACACGGTGGATTTGCCTGCGCCGCCTTTTTCGTTGCCGACTACGATGATATGCGCCACGCCCCGTTCCCTTCTGTCCCTCGCGTCTGTCACGCTGTTGTGGCGGACGCTACATCTGGGGCCTGCGCAAGGGAAGCAAGGAACCGCGCATGGCCGGGGTTTTGTGGGCAAAGCGTTGCACGGCGGACCCGCGTGCCGCAGCGGAAAGGCCGACGCCGGGGCCACAAACGCGAAACGCCGCCCCAAGGAGGGCGGCGTTCTGTGTCTTCGTCCGGGTGGCTCGGATCAGAAGCCCAGGCCGGCGTACTTGTTCTTGAACTTGGAGACGCGGCCGCCGGCGTCCAGCAGGCGGGACGTCCCGCCGGTCCAGGCCGGGTGCACGGTGGGGTCGATGTCCAGCGACAGCTGATCGCCCTCCGCACCCCAGGTGGAGCGCATCTGCAACACGGTACCGTCGGTCATCTTGACGTCGATGATGTGGTAATCGGGATGGGTATCTTTTTTCATGTTGCGGATCCTTGAACCGGCTTCTTGCCGTCGGTTTTCGGCTTGTAGTTGGTGTCTTCCGCGATCCGGGCGGACTTGCCGCGGCGCGCGCGCAGGTAATACAGCTTGGCGCGGCGAACGCGGCCACGGCGCACGACCTCGATGCTGTCGATGTTGGTGGAGAACAGCGGGAACACCCGCTCCACACCCTCACCGAAGGAGATCTTGCGCACGGTGAAGGAGCCGGCAATGCCGTCGCCGTTCTTGCGGCTGATGCAGACGCCTTCGAAATTCTGGACACGGGTCCGGGTGCCTTCGGTCACCTTGAAACCGACACGCACCGTGTCACCCGGTTTGAAATCGGGAATGGTCTTCCCGAGGGAGGCGATCTGTTCCGCCTCCAGCTGAGCGATCAGATTCATCGCATTCTCCTTTGCCCGCGGTTTTGCCCGCGAAGTGTTGCCCGCCCCAGAGCTCCGGTCTTCATCGCGGTTCCGCCGTTGCGGCCCGCCGGAGATACGGTCGTGTTTCCTTGTGTGTCGCCGTTCCAAAGCCTTGCGCCTGCGGAAGAACGCGGGTGCGGCAACAGGACGACGGTCCGGTTGGCCGATTCCGGCCCCGGACGGGCGGGGTATAGGCGGGCGGGGTCAGGGAATCAAGGGGTTTGCGCCGGGCGCATGCACCGGTACGGCGTTTGGCAGCGCGGCCCCCGCAAGGCGCGTTGCGCGGCCCCGTCCAGCGCGGGGGTATCCTTCATCCCCGCCTTCTCCGTCATGCCCGGTGTCGCCGTGCGAAGGATCAGTCGGATCCCTCCGGGGTTCGGGCCTTCCAGGCGGCATACAGGTCCGGCCGGCGCTGGCGGGTGATCTCGATCGCGCGGTCACGGCGCCAACGGGCGATGTCGCCATGGTGGCCGGACATCAGAACATCCGGGATCGCGCGACCTTGCCATTCGGCGGGACGGGTGAATTGCGGATGTTCCAGCAAGCCGTCGGAGAAACTCTCCTCCTCCGTCGAGGCGGCATTGCCCAGCACGCCGGGCAGCAGCCGCACGGTGGCGTCGATCATCGCCTGCGCCGCGATGTCGCCGCCGGTCAGGACGAAATCCCCCAGGGAGACTTCGCGCACCGGGTAATGGTGCAGCACGCGTTCGTCCAGCCCCTCGAACCGGCCGCAGATCATGGTCACGCCATCGGCGCGGGCCAGGTCGCGGGCCATCGTCTGGGTAAAGGGCGCCCCGCGCGGCGACAGGTACAGCAGCGGCGCATTGCCCCGGCTGGCCGCCAGCGCCGTGTCGATGGCGGAGGCCATGACATCGGCGCGCAGCACCATTCCCGCACCACCGCCGGCCGGTGTGTCATCGACGTTCCGATGCTTGCCCACGCCATGGTCACGCAGGTCGATGGTGGAGAGCTGCCACAGCCCGTCCCGCAACGCGCGGCCCGTCAGGCTTTCGCCCAGGATGCCGGGGAAGGCCTGCGGGACCAATGTGATCACCTGCGCGGTCCAGACCCCGGCGAGGCGCTCGCCCTCGGTCATCAGGTCGCGCGGTTTCAGCGATGCCGCGATGCTTTTGCGGCCATGGGATTTCATCTGTGTCATCCGAGAGGCCTTAGCCCTTTCGCACCTGCGCGATCAATGCCTCCTTGCGGCTGCGCATCTCGTCGCGGGGCAGATCGGATCGGTTGAGGGCCATCAGCCGGTCCAGGACCTCGGCCGGCATCGCGGTGTTGTGCGGCGGCAGGGGGGACAGGCGGGCGCGCAGGCGGGGGCCGATCTCGGCGATGTCCAGCAGCGGGTCCAGCGGGCCCAGCGGACTTTCGGCCGTCGCCTCCAGCGGGGCGGAAAGGATGCGCGCGGAGGTATCGGACAGCGCCTCCGCCACCGCGTCGACGCAATCCAGCAAATCGGCGGCGGGGCGTTGCCAGGCGGTGTAATCCGCCAGCGATTGCGTCATCCGGGTGGCGCGGACATGCTGGGCGTGGCAACTGCGCATCCATGCGTCAGGCGCGCGGGTGGAGAAGTAGACCACCGTTTCCGGTACGGTGCCCCATGCGGCGGTCGCGGCCTCCAGCAGACTGCGCATCAGCATCGGCGCGGCGGGGTAGCCCAGCCGGTTCTGGCGGCCGGGAATATGCCCGGAAAGATCCTCGGACGACAGCAGGATGGTGCGTGGATCGTCGCCGGCAAGCGTGCCGAACAGGCGCGCGGCCTCGTATTGAACCAGCGCGCGTTCCAGATCCTGCGGGCGGGCGGCGTAGGCGCGGGTCGCCGCGACCAACTCGGCCATGTCGGATTTCAGCAGTACCCGCAGCGCCCGCGACAGCGGGCGGCGGTTGGCGCGCAGCATCTGCTGGACCGAGGACGTGCCCGTCTTGTGAAACCCCGCATGGACGATCAGACGCGGGGCCATTGTCAGAACAGGCCTTCGGGCGGGTCGGCGACGATGCGGGCGCCGTCCAGATCGACCGTCGGCACCGCCTCACGGGTGAAGGGCAACAGCACCGTGGCGCTGCCGCCGGGTTGCTGGATTTCCAGGATGTCGCCGGCGCCGTGGTCCAGCACCGCCTTGACCCGACCCAGCAAGGTGCCGCCGGTGTCATGCACCGACAGGCCGATCAGGTCGGCGTGGTAGAATTCGTCGTCGGGCAGGGTGGGCAGCCGGTCGCGGGGGGCGAACAGGCGCAGCCCCTTGGCGGCGTCGGCCTCTTCCTTGGTGGAGATGGTGGTGACGCGCGCCGCCAGCCCGTTCTTGATCGGGCGGGTCAGGGTGACGATGTAGCTGCCGCTGCCGTCTTCGGCGCAGAGCGGGTTGTAATCGGCAATCGCCGTGGGATCGGCACAGAAGCTTTTCAGCCGCACTTCGCCTTGCACACCGTAGGATCCCGCCAGGGCACCTACGCAGATCAGTTCCGTTTCTTTCATTGTCTCAGCCGCTTCCGCCATCGGAGCAGACGATATCGGCCAACAGATCGGCCTGTTTGGCGCACCGCTCCGCTTGTTTCTGTTTTTCATAGACCACACCGGCTGCGAAGCAGAAGGTCAAGAGGATGAGGGTTCGGATCGGTCGAAAGATCATGGGTCCGGGTATCTGGGCGGTTCGTGGCATGTTTCCCCGCCAAAGGTGGTCCGGTCATGGCGGGGGCGCGGCGGGAAAGGGGTTTGGTCGTGAAATGCAGAAGGCCCGGCGGGGGGCCGGGCCTTCGCAAACGTGCAGGAGGGCGGGATTACTCCGCCGCGGCTTCTTCGCCGGCTGCCGAGGCTTCCGCGGCGGCCTTGGCCTTCTCGGCGCGGGCGTCGGCGCGATCCTGGGCGGCTTTGCCCGGCTTCGCCTTCTTGGGGTTGTTGCGCTCTTTCTTGTCGACGACGCCGGCGGCTTCAAGGAAGCGGGACACGCGGTCGGTCGGCTGGGCACCCTGGGAGATCCAGTACTGGATCCGCTCCACGTCCATTTTCACCCGCTCTTCGCTGTCCTTGGGCAGCAGCGGGTTGTAGGTGCCCAGCTTCTCGATGAAGCGGCCATCGCGGGGCATCCGCGAATCGGTGGCGACGATGCGGTAGAAGGGGCGTTTCTTGGACCCGCCACGGGCGAGCCGGATTTTCATGGCCATTGGGATTCTCCTTTGAATGGCGGTGGGACCGGCGGGCCGGTCTTACGATTGGTGTTGGCGGTGGTGCCGTATGACTTCCTGGATGATGAAATTCAGGAATTTCTTGGCGAACTCAGGGTCCAGATCGGCCTGGGTCGCAAGTTCTTCGAGGCGCGCTATCTGCGTCGCCTCCCGCGCAGGGTCGGAGGCGGGCAGGTCATGTTCCGCCTTCAGTTTGCCGACGGCCTGCGTGTGCTGGAACCGTTCGCCCAGCGTGTAGACCAGAATGGCGTCCAGCCGGTCGATGCTGGCACGGTGACCTTTCAGCAACTCTGCGGCGCGGGCGGTATCGTCTGTCATTCTGTCTCTCCTCTCCGGGCGTCGGGGCGGGTGTCTGCGGGGCCGTCCGCGGTGTCGCGCGGATCGGGGTGGCGGTAGATCAGACAGGGATCGCCCAGCAGCGTGGTTTCGCGTTCCACCACCGCGCCCATCCGTTCGGCCAGGGCGCGGGAGCGGGTGTTGTCAGGGTGGATCTGCGAGATCAGGCGCGGCAGTCCGAAATGTTCGGCCGCATGAAGACGCGCGGCCAGCGCCGCCTCGTGGGCGATGCCGCGCCCCTCCGCGCCGGTGAAGACGTGCCAGCCCAGTTCGGCCTCCGGCCACATGACGTGGTGGATCATGCCGACCCGGCCCAGGGCCTTGTCGGTTGTCTTGTCCGCCACGGTCCAAAGGCCATAGCCGCGCCACATCCAGTGGCCGACCACGGAAAGATAGGCGCGCCAGATGTCGAATTCCTCGGTGGCGGGGCCGCCCAGGTGGCGGGTCCGATCGGGATCGCGCATGAAGTCGCCGACCGCGTCGTAATCGCCGGCGCGGGGCGCGCGCAGGATCAGGCGCTCCGTCTTGATCACGGGAATCGGCAGCTCAAGGGCGGGCGGAGCCAGGGCAGTCATTGCGCGGCCTCCCCTGACCCGGGTGCCGGGTGGCGCCAGATGTGCAGATGGCCCAGCGTCGGATGCGTGATCTCGCCGTCCATTGCGGCGCCCATGCGGGCGGCCACGGCGGCAGAGGCGTCATTGCCCGGCGCGACCAGGCTGATCAGCGTCGGCAGGCCCACGGTGGCAAAGGCGTAGTCGCGGGCGGCGATCGCGGCCTCTGTCGCGTAGCCCCGGCCGGTGTGGCCGTCGAACAGATCCCACCCGACTTCGGGTTCCGGCCAGCCGACGGGGTTCCACAGCCCGACCATGCCGGCGGTTTCGCCGGTGTCCGTCACCTCGACCATCCAGCGGCCATAGCCGCGCAGGGTCCAATGTCCGATCTCGGTGCCCAGCTGGCGCCAGGCGCCGTCGGCATCCTTCGGCCCGCCGACAAAGGCTGAGCGGTCGGAGGCGTAGAACGCCGCCACGGCAGCGACATCCTGCGGACCGGGTGCGCGCAGGGTAAGGCGTGGGGTGGTCACGGTGGGGATGGTCACGGTGGTGACAGGTGCGGAAGCGGTTGCGGCGGTTGCGGTCATGCGAACCCCTCCATCAACTTGCGGCCGGTGGCGGTGCGGGCGACGTGGCGCCAGATCCGCAGTTCTCCGGTCAACCGGTGGTGAAACATCCCCTCAGACCGGGCGCCCAGCCGTTCGACCAGCGCCAGCGACCGCGCATTGCCCGGCGCGATCATCGAAATGCAGGAGGACCAGCCCTTTTCGAGGAACAGCCAATCCAGAACGGCGCGCGCCGCCTCGGTCGCGATGCCGCGCCCCTCGGCCCCGTCCAGCAATTGCCAGGACAGTTCCGGCTCGGGCCAGCCATGCGGGAACCAGGGGCCGACCAGTCCGAAATGCTCCCCGCTGCGACGGTCGACCACGGCGAAATGTCCGTAGCCGCGCAGATGCCAATGGCCGATGGTGGTCGCCACGGACCACCAGGCGGATTCCGGGTCGGGCGGCAGGTCGACAAAGTCGCGGGTGCCCGGCGCCAGGTAGGCCGCCATGGCGTCGAAATCGGGTGCGGCCGGACACAGCAGGCGCAGCCGTTCCGTTTCCAGAACAGGATACAGCGGATCGGGCGCGATCATGCGCACACCGCCTGCCACGGGCCCAGGGGCCGGGTATCCGCGCTGCACCACATCGTCATTTCTTCTTGCCGAACCCCGACAGGCCGGGGGGCAGGCCACCGGCACCGCCCAAGCCACCCAGACCACCGGGCATCTTGCCGCCCATCTGGCGGGCCGCCTGTTCCAGCGCCTTGGGATCCATCTGCGACGGGTCCATGCCGCCGGGCATGCCGCCGCCCTTGCCCATCATGCCGCGCATCGCCTGTTTGAGCGCACCGCCTTTGCCCATCTTGCCCATCTTCTTCATCATGTCGGCCATCTGCCGGTGCATCTTCAGAAGCTTGTTCAGGTCGGAGACTTCCATCCCCGCACCCGCCGCAATCCGTTTCTTGCGGCTGGCCTGAAGCAATTGCGGCTGGGCGCGCTCGCGTTTGGTCATCGACTGGATCAGCGCGATCTGGCGTTTCAGCGCGCGGTCGTCGAACCCGGCATCCTGCGCCTGCTTGGCCATCTTGCCCATGCCGGGCATCATGGACATCATGCTTTCCATGCCGCCCATCTTCTGCATCTGGTCCAGCTGCATCTTCAGGTCGTTCATGTTGAACTGACCCTTCTGGAACCGCTTCATCATGCGTTCGGCCTGTTCGGCCTCCAGCGTTTCCTGCGCCTTTTCCACCAGGGCGACGATATCGCCCATGCCCAGGATGCGGCCCGCGATGCGTTCGGGTTCGAACGTCTCGATGGCGTCCATCTTCTCGCCCAGCCCGACAAAGCGGATGGGCTTGCCGGTGACGGCCCGCATGGACAGGGCCGCGCCGCCGCGGCCGTCGCCGTCCATCCGCGTCAGCACGACACCTGAGACGCCGATCTTGTCGTCGAATTCCTCGGCCACCTCGACGGCGACCTGGCCGGTCAGGCCATCGACGACCAGCAGCGTCTCACGCGGGTTCACCACATCGCGCACGTCGGCGGCCTGCTGGATCAGCTCGGCGTCGATATGCAGCCGGCCGGCGGTGTCCAGCATATAGACGTCATAACCGCCCAGAGACGCCTGCGTCTTGGCCCGCCGGGCAATCGCCACGGGATCCTCGCCCTTGACGATGGGCAGGGTATCGACCCCGATCTGCGCGCCGAGGATCTGCAACTGCTCCATCGCCGCGGGGCGGTTCACATCGAGAGAGGCCATGAGGACACGCTTGCCCTCCTTCTCCTTCAGACGCTTGGCCAGCTTGGCGGTGGTGGTCGTCTTGCCCGACCCTTGCAGGCCGACCATCAGGATCGGCGCGGGCGGGCTGTCGATCTTCAGCTTGCCGGGGTCTTCGTCGCCGGTCAGGACGTGGACCAGTTCGTCATGGACGATCTTCACGACCTGCTGGCCGGGAGTGACGGATTTCGTCACCGACTGGCCGGTTGCCTTGGCCTGCACCGCCTTGACGAAATCGCGCGCCACCGGCAGGGACACGTCGGCCTCCAGCAGGGCAACGCGGACCTCCCGCAGGGCGGTCTTGACGTCGTCTTCGTTCAGGGCGCCCTGTTTTGTCAGCCGGTCAAAGACACCGGAGAGGCGTTCGGAAAGATTTTCAAACATGCCCCGGCCCTCCTTCGGCCATCAACGGTTGGGTCTGGTCCCATGTAGGCAGGACCGGCGGAAAGCGCAAAGTCGGGGCGGCACAAAGGCCAAGCGCACCAGTGGGCGCAACGCGCTGACTGGTGGCGATCCCCGCCAATGGCGATGGGACCGGAATCACGTGAGACTCCGGGATATGCGCCGGCGTTTAGGCGTCAGGCCTGGGGGAGTCAAGTCATGACACAGAAACCTGCACCCCAAACCCTTGTTTCATCAGGGCAGGGCCGCATATTGGGCGGACATCGTGAAAAGACGTGAACGACAACGGGGCAGGCGGCATGGACAATTGGGATGAGATCAGGACGGCCTTCCAGGTCGCGCGGCTGGGCACCGTTTCCGGTGCGGCCGAGGTTCTGGGGGTCCATCATGCGACCGTCATCCGTCATATCGATGCCCTCGAAGGCCGGCTGGGGGTCAAGCTGTTTCAGCGCCACACCCGCGGCTACACCCCCACGGAGGCCGGGCAGGACCTGCTGCGCGTGGCCCAGGCCACGGATGAACAGTTCAGCCAGTTGTCCGGCCGGATCAAGGGGCTGGGCAACGGCGTCGCGGGGGAGCTGGTGGTGACCACCCTTGACGGGCTGAGCCACCTGCTGGTGCCCATCCTCGCGCGGTTCCAGCAGGATTATCCCGAGGTCATCCTGCGCTACATGACCTCCACCCGGCTGTTCCGCCTGGAATATGGCGAGGCGCATGTGGCCATCCGCGCCGGCAGTCCGCCGCAACAGCCCGACAACGTGGTGCAGCCCTTCCTGCGGGTCGGCTTCGCGATCTACGGTAGCCGGGAGTATATCGAGCGTCACGGAATGCCCGATTTCGACGGATCTCTGGACGGGCACACATTTGTCGGGGCTGACGATCCGGCGACCCGGCGGCCCTATTCGCGGTGGATGCGCGAACGCATACCCGAACGCCAGGTGGTGTTCCGCTCCGACAACGATCGCGCCACGCGGCAGGCGATCCTGTCGGGCACCGGCCTCGGCTTTCTGGGGGAGCTGGACAATCAGGAACATCCCGGACTGGTCCGGGTGCATCCCTCGCTGGAGGAATGGAGCAGCCGATTGTGGCTGGTCACCCATATGGACCTGCACCGCACCGCCAAGGTCCAGACCTTCCTGCGCTATCTCAAGGACAACGCCGACACCGCCCGCGATGCCCGGCTGGAGCTGTAGTCCCGACCGCCCGCCCGTCGCGCCTGCCGGTGGCGGGCAGGGCGCGCCTCATTCCTGGGCGTCGGGCAGGTGATCCTCCGCCAGCAGGAACCGTTCAAAGGCGTCCAGGTTCACCGGCTCGTACTGGCCGAACCCCTGCATCCAGACCGAAGCCCCGCGCAGGGCGTCCGGCTCCAGCTTGCACCATTTGACGCGGCCGCGCTTCTCCTGCGTGATAAGGCCGGCGCGGGCCAGGATCAGCAGGTGCTTGGATATCGCGGCCAACGACATGTCGAACGGGTCCGCCACGTCGCTGACGGCCATATCGTCTTCCAGCAACATGCGCAGGATGGCCCGCCGGGTCGGATCGCCCAGGGCATGGAATACGATGTCTAGCGCGGCGTCGGACATGGCCCGGAGTTAGGCGCAGCCCCCTGCGACAGTCAACCGCTGGGTTGAACGTGACAGCCTGTACGATGATGCTCAACCGTGGGGTTGAGAATGCCTGGGAAGGGTCAGAGCGGGTCTGATTGCGCTTGGCGGCGCGCGCCCATTTTGAAAAACTACGTAAATACAGTAGGTTAAAGTGTCGAGCAGCGTGCTTGACTCGGGCCGCGCCGCGCCGTAGCTACATCGCGAAAGTTGCGGGGGTGTCCCAGGGAGATGAGCGAACCGGACCACAGGCACAAACTGGCGGATCTGGATGCGCGTATCGCGGCGGCCAAGGGGGCGCCGGACTCGGAAAAGACGCTTGCGCAGGGCTATTCCTCGGCCGAAGTCGGCTGGCGCATGGTGACGGAACTGGTGGCCGGTCTCGGGATCGGTCTGGGGGTTGGCTACGGGCTGGACGTTCTGTTGGGAACGCTGCCCATCATGCTGGTCCTCTTTACGGGATTGGGGTTCGTGGCAGGCATTCGCGTGATGATGCGGTCGGCCAGGGACTATCAGGACAGGCTCGCCGGTGCGCAGGACGCCCCGGCCGAAGACGAGAAGAGGGACTGACATGGCGACGGAAGCTGCCACTCACGGCGACGAAGGCGGGCTGGTCTTTCACCCGATGGATCAGTTCATCGTCAAGCCGCTGTTCGGCGATGCCGGCGACCCGGTGCATTGGTACACGATCACCAACGTGACGTTGTGGATGGCGGTTGCCGTCCTGGCGATCTTTGCCCTGATGGTGCTGGGCACCTCGGGCCGGGCGCGGGTGCCCAACAAGGTCCAGTCGATCGCCGAGATGGCCTATGGCTTCATCTACAAGATGGTGGAGGACGTGGCAGGCAAGGATGCGCTCAGCTTCTTCCCCTATATCTTCACGCTGTTCATGTTCATCGTCTTCGCCAACTTCCTGGGCCTGATCCCGATGAGCTTTACCACAACGTCGCATTTCGCGGTGTCCATCGTCCTGGCGCTGGCCGTGTTCCTGACCGTGACGATCGTGGGTTTCGCCAAGAACGGTGCCAAGTTCCTGGGCCTGTTCTGGGTCACTTCCGCACCGCTGGCCCTGCGCCCCGTCCTGGCCGTGATCGAGCTGATTTCCTACTTCGTGCGCCCGGTCAGCCACTCCATTCGTCTGGCGGGCAACCTCATGGCCGGCCACGCGGTGATCAAGGTGTTCGCCGGCTTCGCCGCGCTGGCTGTCGTGTCGCCGATCTCTATCCTGGCGATCACCGCCATGTACGGGCTGGAGATCCTGGTGGCCTTCATTCAGGCCTACGTCTTTACCATTCTGACCTGCGTGTATCTGAAAGATGCATTGCACCCGTCCCACTGACGACTGACTGGCGCGGCCGACCCGGTGTCGGCCCGTCCGCAGCACGACTCGAATACAGTAACTTCCAATCGTAAGGAGATAGGATCATGGAAGGTCAACTCGCACATATCGGCGCAGGCATTGCAGGTCTGGGCACTGGTCTCGCCGCACTTGGTGTGGGCAACGTCGCCGCAAACTTCCTGGCCGGCGCCCTGCGCAACCCCTCTGCCGCTGCTTCGCAGACCGCAACCCTCTTCATCGGCATCGCCTTCGCCGAAGCACTGGGCATCTTCTCGTTCCTGATCGCCCTGCTGCTGATGTTCGCCGTCTGATCTGACCGGCTGATCCTTACGCGCGGGTGGGCCGGGTCCGGTCCACCCGTGGTATGTCCCCGGTGATCGGGGGAATGCCGACGCCAGCCCCGGGTTGCCGGGGTTCCGACTTCCCAGACGGAGTAACCTGAGACATGGCTACACAAACGACTGAAGCCACGGGCCACGCTGCCGACGCCGCAGCCTCCGCTCCGGGCATGCCGCAGCTCGATTTCTCGACCTGGGGCAACCAGATTTTCTGGCTGATCGTCACGCTCGTCGTGATCTACTTCATCCTGTCGCGCGTGGCCCTTCCGCGTGTCGCATCGGTCCTGTCGGACCGCGCCGGGGCGATCACCAACGATATCGCCGCCGCCGAGGAGCTGAAGCAGAAGGCCGTCGAGGCAGAGGCCGCCTATGACCAGGCGCTGGCCGATGCCCGTGTCGAGGCCGGGCGCATCGTCGCCGAAGCCCGCGCCGAAATCCAGGCAGAGCTGGACGCCGCCACCGCCAAGGCCGACGCCGAGATCGCCGCCCGCACCGCCGAAGGCGAGAAGGCGATTGCCGATATCCGTGCCAATGCCGCCCGCAGCGCCGAAGAGGTCGCCCGCGAGACCGCCGCCGCCGTGATCACGGCGCTTGGCTTCTCTGCGGAGCAGGCCACCGTCGACGCCGCCGTCGATGCCAAGCTGAAAGGATGAGAGCGATGACGTTCCGCAATCAAGGCCTTGCCATGGCCGCGACGCTGGGCCTGACCCTGTCCGCGCTGCCCGCCCAGGCGGCTACGGGACCTTTCATTTCCCTTGGCAATACCGACTTTGTCGTACTGATCGCGTTCATCGTGTTCATCGCGGCGCTGCTGTATTTCAAGGTGCCCTCGATGCTGGGCGGCATGCTGGACAAGCGCGCCGATGGTATCCGGGCCGAGCTGGACGAAGCGCGTGCCCTGCGCGAAGATGCGCAATCGCTGCTGGCTTCTTACGAGCGCAAGCAGAAAGAAGTGCAGGAGCAGGCCGACCGCATCGTGCGCACCGCCAAGAGCGAGGCCAGCGCCGCCGCCGAACAGGCGAAGGCGGATCTGGAAAGCTCCATCACCCGCCGCATTGCCGCCGCGGAAGAGCAGATCGCCTCCGCCGAGGCGACCGCTGTCCGCGCCGTCCGCGACCGTGCCGCCACCGTGGCGGTCGCCGCCGCGCGGGAGGTTATCGCCCAGCAGATGAATGCCAACGAAGGTAACAAGCTGATCGACGACGCGATCGGCCAGGTTCAGGCCAAGCTGCACTGAACCACCGCCCCTGACTGAGCCACGGATCGACCCGGCCCCATGCGGCCGGGTCTTTTCGTTTGCGCGCGGGTCGGCGACGGGCTTGCCGCGCCAATGGCCCATGGCGTTGCTGGGCCTCTGGCCTAGGCATGACCCAGGACGATACGGGACGTACCGTCGTGCGCGGTCGCGGGTGCTGGCGCGGAGGGGGCGCTTTATCCACTTGCTGCAAGTGCATGTTGGGGCCAGTGCGCCTAACCCTTCCGTCGGGAGGCAGGGGGTGGCAGGCGGCGAGCCTGGAAAAGGTGAAGGGGGCGCGGTAGAGATGCTCCCCTGTCGGCGGTCAGACGCCGCTGGCTGAGGGGTTGGACAATCCGCGCAGCAGGTCGTCCTGGGTCAACTGGCCGATCAGGCGGCCGTTCTCCGTGACGCCAACCGGATGCGGCGCGCCGATCAGGCAATCCATGCCGTCGCGGATCAGCTGGTCGGCCTCGATCGTGTTGTGGGGCGTGCCCTGAAGGGGCTGCATCAGGTCGCGGGCACGCAGCACCCCGAGCGGGTTCATGTGCTGCACGAATTCGGCGACGTAGTCGTTTTTCGGGTCGCGGAAGATATCCTGTGGTGTGCCGGTCTGCACGATGCGGCCACCGTCCATGATGGCGATCTTGTTGCCCAGTTTGAACGCTTCGTCCAGGTCGTGAGAGACGAAGATCAACGTACGTTTCAGCTTTTGCTGAAGCTCCAGCAGCTCGTCCTGCAACTTTGTGCGGATCAGCGGGTCAAGCGCGGAGAAAGGTTCGTCCATCAGCAGGATCGGAGCTTCGGTGACGAAGGCGCGGGCCAGGCCGACCCGCTGCTGCATGCCGCCGGACAGCTCTCCGACCTTGCGGTCCGCCCAGTCGGACAGGCCGACCAGGGCCAGCTGTTCTTCGATGGGGCCGGCGGCCTCGGCGCGGGACATGCCGCCCAGTTCCAGCGGCAGGCCGACATTCTCGCGCACGCTGCGCCAGGGCAACAGACCGAACTGCTGGAACACCATCGCGATATGGCCCATCCGCAAACGGCGCAGGGTGGCGGCGTCGGCATGGGTGACGTCCACCATCCCGGCCCCGTCGTTGACCCTCACGTTGCCGCGCACCACCGGGTTCAGCCCGTTGACCGCGCGCAACAGAGTGGATTTCCCGGAGCCGGACAGCCCCATAAGCACGAGGATCTCGCCTTCGTTCACCGTGAGGGAGCAATCATGCACCCCCAGAATCTGCCCTGTGGCTGTCTGGATCTCGGATCGGTCCTGTCCCTTGTCCATCAGCGGCAGGGCCTTGTCCGGGGATTTGCCAAAGACGATGGAGACGTTGTTGATTTCAACGGCGACGGTCATTTGCGGCCTCCCACGTTCAGGATTCGGTCCAGCATGATGGCCACGACGACAATGACGAAGCCGGATTCAAAACCCAACGAGGTATTCACCTGGTTCAGCGCGCGCACCACCGGCACGCCCAGACCGTCGGCCCCGACCAGGGCTGCGACCACCACCATGGACAGCGACAGCATGATGGTCTGGTTCAGACCGGCCATGATCTGCGGCAGGGCGTAGGGCAGCTCCACCTTGTATAGCGTCTGGCGCGGCGTCGCGCCAAAGGCGCGCGCGGCCTCCAGCAGGGCCTGCGGGGTGGAGGATACGCCCAGGTAGGTCAACCGGATCGGCGCGGGCAGCACGAAGATGACGGTGGCCAGCAGCCCCGGCACCATGCCGATGCCAAAGAAGACGATGGCCGGGATCAGGTAGACGAAGGTTGGCAACGTCTGCATCAGATCCAGCACCGGCCGGACATAGGAATACAGCCGTGGCCGGTGCGCGGTGGCGATGCCGATGGGCACGCCGATGGCCATGCAGACCACGCAGGCCGACAGCACCAGCGTCAGGCTTTCGGTCATCTCCTCCCAGTAGTCCTGGTTGAGGATGAACAGGAACCCGGCAAAGACGAAAAGGCAGATCTTCCAGTTGCGTTGCAGCACCCAGGTCAGGGCGACGAAGGCGGCGACCACGATCAACGGATGCGGCTCCTGCAACACCCACAAGATGCCGTCGATCATCAGTTCCATCACCATGGACAGGAAATCGAGAAACCACTCCCCGTTGTCGCGCACCCATTCGAAAATGGTGCTGGCGGCGTCGCCCACCGGAATCTTGTGTTCAGTCAGCCACTCCACGGCGTGTTCCCCTTCGGTCCCTGTCGCCGGATTGGTCCGGCTGTCATTCTCGTCTTTGTCGTCGGTTCCGTTGCTCTATCGCAAACGGGGCCGGGGGTCATCCCGGCCCCGTGGGCAGCGCCGAGACATAGGGCGCTGGCGGAGCGTCGGTCCGGCTTAGAGGTCCAGCGCGTCCTTCACCGCGGCCAGCCCTTCGGCGCCGTCGGTGGTGGTCACGCCGTCCAGCCAGGGCTCGATGGCGGCCGGGTTGGCCTGAAGCCAGGCAAGGGTCGCGTCATCCGCGTCTTCGCCCTCGTCCAGGATCTCGCCCATGATCTGGTTTTCCATCGCCAGGGTGAAATCCATCTGCGCGAACAGCTTGCCCAGGTTGGGGCATTCGCCGGTGAAGCCCTGGCGGGTAACGGTGTGCACGACCCCCTCGCCGCCAAAGAAATCTTCGCCGCCGGTCAGGTATTGCAGGTCGAAATTGGCGTTCATCGGGTGCGGTTCCCAGCCCAGGAACACGACCGGCTCTTCCTTCTTGTAGAAGCGGGAGACCTGCGACAGCATCCCCTGTTCCGAGCTTTCGACAACCTCGAAATTGCCCAGCCCGTGGGTGTCGTTCTCCGCCAGGCTGACCAGGTAGTCATTGCCTTCGTTGCCCGGCTCGATCCCGTAGATCTTGGCGTCCAGTTCATCTTCGAACTTGGCGATATCGGCATAGGTCTTCAGCCCGGCCTCGTAGGCATAGGTCGGCACGGCCAGGGTGTATTTCGTCCCTTCCAGGTTGACGTTGATCTGCTCGATCTCGCCGCTGTCCAGATAGGGCGTGATCGCCGCGGTCTGCGCCGGCATCCAGTTGCCCAGGAAGACGTCCACGTCGTCGCTTTCCAACGAGGCAAAGGTGACGGGCACGGACAGGACCTTGACGTCCACGTCGTAGCCCAGGGCCTCCAGCACATGTTTCGCCGTGGCGGTGGTGGTGGTGATGTCGGTCCAGCCGACGTCGGACATGGTCACGCTGTCACATTGTGCCTGCGCCTGGGCCATCCCGGCCAGCGCAAGGGTCAGCGCGGATACGGTCGTCAGAAGTTTCATGAGGTCTCCCCTAGAGCGAATTGCGTTTATTGATTGACTGGTCAATCAGTTCACGGCTATCCCCGTATTGCAACCTTTTTCTTGCCCAAAAGGCCCGGGATACCTGCCATGACTGCGCTTCCAGCCCGAAAACTCCAGCTTGTGGAGGCCGCGATCCACGAGATCGGCACCACCGGGTCACTGAATGTCACGGTGGGGCAGATAGCGCGCCGCGCCGGAGTATCACCTGCCCTGGCGTTTCATTATTTCGGCGACAAGGACCGGCTGTTCCTGGCGGCGATGCGGCACATCCTGTCGATCTACGGCGAGGAGGTCCGCGCGGCGCTGAAGGTCAGTGCCACCCCCCGCACCCGGATCGAGGCGGTGATCCGTGCCAGCTTCAGCCCGGCCAATTTCCGCTGCGAAGTGATTGCCGCGTGGCTGAACTTCTACGTGCTGGCCCAGCAATCGACGGAGGCCCGGCGCCTGTTGTCGGTCTACCATCGCCGGCTGCAATCGAACCTGACCCATGACCTGCGCCCGTTGATCGGCGAGCGGGCGCCGAACTGCGCCCAACGGCTGGGCGGACTGATCGACGGGATCTACCTGCGGTTCGCGGTAAACCCCGGCGACACCACGGGTCATAGCGCCACGGCCCATGTGTTGCGGGCGCTGGAACTTGAATTGGAGATCACCGCGTGACTGCCCCGAACATCCTGATCCTGATGGTTGACCAGTTGAACGGGACGCTGTTTCCCGACGGTCCGGCGGAGTGGCTGCACACGCCCAACCTGAAGAGCCTGGCCGCGAAATCGGTGCGGTTCCGCAATTGTTACACCGCCAGCCCGTTGTGCGCGCCGGGGCGGGCCAGCTTCATGTCCGGGCAATTGCCCTCGATCACGGGGGTCTATGACAACGCGGCCGAATTTCCCGCCGATCTGCCCACCTATGCCCATCACCTGCGCCGTGCCGGCTACCAGACCTGCCTGTCGGGCAAGATGCATTTCGTCGGCCCCGACCAGATGCACGGGTTCGAACAGCGGCTGACCACCGATATCTATCCCGCCGATTTCGGCTGGACCCCGGATTACCGCAAGCCGGGCGAGCGGATCGACTGGTGGTATCACAACATGGGTTCCGTCACCGGGGCGGGGGTGGCCGAGACCTCGAACCAGATGGAATACGACGACGAGGTCGCCTTCAAGGCTACGCAGAAGCTCTATGACCTGGCGCGCGGTCATGACGCGCGGCCCTGGTGTCTGACGGTGTCCTTCACGCATCCGCACGACCCCTATGTCGCGCGGCGCAAATACTGGGATCTCTACGAGGATTGCGCCCATCTGGAGCCCGAGGTGGGTGCCATCCCCTATGACCGGCAGGACAACCATTCCAAGCGGATCTTCGACGCGAACGACTGGCGGTCCTTTGACATCACGACGCGGGACATCCGCCGGTCCCGTCAGGCGTATTTCGCCAATATCTCCTATCTTGACGACAAGGTAGGGGAGATTCTGGATGTGCTGGAACGGACCCGGCAGGAAGCGGTGATCCTCTTTGTCTCCGATCATGGTGACATGCTGGGAGAGCGCGGCCTGTGGTTCAAGATGAGCTTCTTTGAAGGCTCCGCCCGGGTTCCGATGATGATCAGTGCGCCGGGGATGACCCCCGGGCTGGTGGAGGATCCGGTGTCCAACATCGACGTCTGCCCCACGCTCTGCGACCTGGCCGGTATCAGCATGGCGGAGGTCGCCCCCTGGACGGCGGGCGAAACGCTGGTGCCGCTCACGCAGGGGCAATCCCGGCAGACGCCGGTTCGGATGGAATACGCCGCCGAGGCATCCTATGCCCCTATGGTCGCGCTGCGGCAGGGGATATGGAAATACACCCGCTGCACGCTGGATCCCGATCAGCTGTTCGACCTGGCGGCCGACCCGCAGGAGCTGACGAACCTGGCCATTGATCCCGCCCATGCCGACACCCTGGCCCGGTTCCGGGCCGAGGCCGACGCCCGCTGGAACCTTGAGCGGTTCGACGAAGAGGTCCGGCGCAGCCAGGCGCGCCGCTGGATCGTCTACGAATCGCTGCGCAACGGGGCCTACTACCCGTGGGATTACCAGCCCCTGCAACAGGCCAGCGAACGGTTCATGCGCAACCACATGGACCTGAACGTGGTGGAGGAAAACCAGCGTTTTCCGCGCGGCGAATGAGCGCCCGCACGCGCCTTTGATCCGCCTTGGCGGGCCCGCCACCGGCGGGGTCGTCCCTGACATGATCCGCCCGTCCGCCGGGCCCAGACAGAAAGCAGCCCGATGTCCGACACCGTTCGCCCCGTCGCCAGTCACTACATCAACGGCCATTATGTCGAAGACCGCGCCGGGACGCCGATCCCGGTGATCTACCCCGCATCCGGGGCCGAGATCGCCCGCGTTCATGCCGCCACGCCCGAGATCGTGGAACAGGCGCTGGCCGCCGCCCAGGCCGCGCAGGCCGAATGGGCCGCCCTGTCCGGGCGGGAACGGGGGCGCATCCTGACCGATGCCGCGCGCATCATCCGCAGTCGCAACAATGAATTGTCGGTTCTGGAAACCTGGGACACGGGCAAGCCGTTGCAGGAAACGTTGGTCGCCGACGCGACCTCGGGCGCCGATGCGCTGGAATATTTCGGCGGTCTCGCCGCCAGCCTTACGGGCGAACATATCCAGCTGGGCGCGGATTGGGTCTATACGATCCGCGAGGCCCTGGGGGTCTGCGTGGGTATCGGGGCCTGGAACTATCCGACCCAGATCGCCTGCTGGAAGGCCGCGCCGGCACTGGCCTGCGGCAATACCATGGTGTTCAAACCCTCGGAGCAGACGCCGCTTTGCGCGCTGAAGATTGCCGATATTCTGACAGAGGCGGGCGCCCCTCCGGGTGTTTTCAACGTCGTGCAGGGCATGGGCGAGGTCGGCGGCGCGCTGGTCGCCGATCCCCGCGTGGCCAAGGTTTCCCTGACCGGATCGGTGCCCACGGGGCGGCGCGTCTACGCGGCGGCGGCGGCCCAGATGAAACATGTCACGATGGAGCTGGGCGGGAAGTCCCCGCTGGTGATCTTTGACGATGCCGACCTGGACAATGCCGTCGGCGGGGCCATCAACGGCAATTTCTATTCCTCCGGCCAGATCTGTTCGAACGGCACCCGCGTCTTCGTGCAGCGCGGGATCAAGGAGGCGTTTCTGGCCCGGCTGGCCGAACGGTTGAAGGATGCGGTGATCGGCGATCCGTTGGACGAAGCCACCAGTTTCGGCCCCATGGTCAGCGAACGGCAGATGAACATCGTCCTGTCCTACATCGAAAAGGGCCAGGCCGAGGGCGCGCGCCTGGTCAGCGGCGGCCAACGGATCGACCTGCCGGGCTGGTACCTGGAGCCTACGGTCTTTGCCGATGTCACCGACGAGATGACCATCGCCCGCGAAGAGATCTTTGGCCCCGTCATGTCGGTGCTGGATTTCGACGACGAGGACGAGGTGATCGCCCGCGCCAATGCCACGGAATTCGGCCTGTCCGCCGGGGTCTTCACCCGCGATCTGGCACGCGGGCACCGGGTGATCGGAAAGTTGCAGGCGGGCAGCTGTTTCATCAATTCCTACAACGACGCCCCGGTGGAGGCCCCCTTTGGCGGGGTCAAGGCCTCTGGCGTGGGCCGGGAGAACGCGAAGGCCGCGATCGAGCATTACAGCCAGCAGAAATCCGTCTACGTCCGCATGGGCGATGTCGAGGCGCCATTCTGATGCGCGCCGCGCAGTTCCGGAGGACCGGCTGATGCAGGCCGAATACGTCATCGTCGGTGCGGGCAGCGCCGGCTGCGCCATGGCCTATCGCCTGGCGGAGGCGGGCAAACGCGTGCTGATCATCGAACACGGCGGCACCGATGCCGGCCCGTTCATCCAGATGCCTGGCGCCTTGTCCTACCCGATGAACATGTCCCGTTATGACTGGGGCTACATGTCCGAGCCGGAACCGCATCTGGGCGGCCGCCGGCTGGCCACCCCGCGCGGCAAGGTGATCGGCGGCTCGTCCTCGATCAACGGGATGATCTATGTGCGCGGCCATGCGCGCGATTTCGACCATTGGCGTGACCAGGGCGCGGATGGTTGGGGTTATGCCGATGTGCTGCCCTATTTCCGGCGGCTGGAGAACTGGCATTCCGGTGGCCATGGCGGCGATCCGGCATGGCGCGGCAAGGACGGGCCGCTGCACATCACCCGCGGGGCGCGCGACAACGTGCTGACCCATGCCTTTGTCGAGGCGGGGCAGCAGGCGGGCTACCCGGTGACCGGTGATTACAACGGCCACCAGCAGGAGGGGTTCGGCCCCTTCGACATGACCGTCTGGAAGGGGCGGCGCTGGTCGGCGGCCAGTGCCTATCTCAAACCGGCGCTGAAGCGGGAGAATTGCACCCTGGTCCGCGCCTTCGCCCGCCGCGTGGTGATCACGGAGGGCCGGGCCACCGGCGTGGAGATCACGCGCAATGGCAAGGTGGAGGTCATCCACGCGGAGGCGGAGGTGATCCTGGCGGCCTCTTCGCTCAATTCGCCGAAGCTGTTGATGCTGTCAGGGGTAGGTCCGGCGGCGCATCTGGCTGAACACGGCATCGATGTAGTGGCGGACCGGGCGGGCGTGGGGCAGAACCTCCAGGACCACCTGGAACTTTACATACAGGCCGCCGCCTCGAAGCCGGTCAGCCTGTACAAATACTGGAACCTGGCTGGCAAGGCCTATGTCGGCGCGCGCTGGCTGCTGAATCGCAGCGGGCCGGGCGCGTCGAACCAATTCGAAAGTGCTGCGTTCATCCGGTCGGCAGCGGGGGTGGACTACCCTGACATCCAGTATCATTTCCTGCCCATTGCCATCCGCTACGACGGCCAGGCCTCGGCCGAGGGGCACGGGTTCCAGGCCCATGTGGGACCGATGCGCTCACCATCGCGCGGAGCGGTCAGCCTGCGCTCGGCCGATCCGCAGGACGCGCCGCGCATCCTGTTCAACTACATGTCGACGGATCAGGATTGGCAGGATTTCCGCCGCTGCATCCGCCTGACGCGGGAGATTTTCGAACAACCCGCCTTTGCCCCCTATTTCAAGTTCGAGATCCAGCCCGGCGCCGACCTGCAATCCGACGAGGAGCTGGACGGTTTTATCCGGGAACATGTCGAAAGCGCCTATCACCCCTGCGGCACCGCCCGGATGGGGCGCGCCGACGATCCGATGGCGGTTGTCGATCCCCAGGCCCGCGTGATCGGGGTGGACGGGCTGCGGCTGGCCGACAGTTCGGTCTTTCCCAGGATCACCAATGGCAACCTGAACGGCCCGTCGATCATGGTGGGGGAGAAGGCCGCCGATCACATCCTGGGCCGCACACCCCTGCCGCCGGAGAATGCAGAGCCCTGGGTGAACCCCGATTGGCAGACGCAGCAGCGATAGGATGTCGGTGGGGCGGTCCCTGCCCCCGTGCCCCACAAGTCCGGTGACAGACCCGGCGCGGGGCGCGCCTGCCGGGACCGCGGCTCAGCCGCGCGGCTGGCTGCGCTGCGTCTCCTGCTCCAGCCGCAGGCGGGCGATGTCCTCGTGGCTGCGGGCGGCGAAATCGGCCTCCAGCGCGGCGCGGACATATTCCAGATGCGCCACGGCGGCCTGGCGGGCGGCGGCGGCGTCACGGCGTTGGATCGCGGCGTTGATGCTGCGATGCTGGGCCAGCAGGCTGTCACGCGTCGCCTCCCGCGCAAAGATCACGGCGCGGTTGTAGAACACGCCTTCACGCAGCAGATCGAACATCGATCGCATCATGTGCAACAGGATGACATTGTGCCCGGCCTCCACGATGGCCATGTGGAATTCGGCATCCAGACGGGCCTCGTCCTCCGGGCGGGCGCTGGCATGGGCCTCTTCCATGCGGGCGAGCAGGGTGGCGATGACCTTCAGATCGGTCTCCGACCCTTCGGCCGCCGCACGCTCCGCCGCCTGCCCCTCCAGGTCGCGGCGAAAATCGAGGTAGTCGAACACCGCTTCGGGGTGGCGCCGGAAAAGGTGGCGCAGGGCAGGGGAAAAACCATGGCCCATCACCTCTGCCACGAAGATCCCGGCACCGGGACGCGCGGCCAGCAACCCCGCGTCCTGCAATTGCGCCACGGCCTCCCGCACCGAGGGGCGGGAAATCTGCATCGTCTCCGCCATTTCCCGTTCCGCCGGCAGCCGCTCACCGGGACGCAGGATGCCGCGCAGGATCAGCAGTTCGATCTGCCGGGCGGCAGCGTCTGAACGTTTCTCGGCCTCTATCGGGCGAAAGGGCATGGCGGCCTCGGCTTGGGATTGGTCAGAATTTATGACCGCCAGCGCCCGGGTGCAAGCGGATCAGAACTCCACCCCGATCTGCGCCTTGATCCCCGACCGGAACGGATGCTTGATCAGCTCCATCTCAGTGACCAGATCGGCGGCTTCGATCAGCGGTTCCTTGGCGTTGCGGCCGGTGAGCACGACATGGGTCATCTCCGGCTTTTCGGTTTGCAGGAACGCGACCACCTCGGCCACGTCGATGTAATCGTAGCGCAGGGCGATGTTGATTTCGTCCAGAAGGACCATCCGGTTGGCGGGGTCGCGGATCAGTTCTTTCGCCTTCTCCCATGCGGCCTGCGCCATCTCCGTATCGCGAGAGCGGTCCTGCGTCTCCCAGGTGAAGCCCTCGCCCATGGTGTGAAAGGCGCAGCGGTCCGAGAAATGGGACAGGATCAGATCGCGTTCGCCAGTGGACATGCCCCCCTTGATGAACTGCACCACGGCACATTGCATGTCATGGGCGATGCAACGGAAGATCATGCCGAAGGCGGCGGTGCTCTTGCCCTTGCCTTTGCCGGTATGCACCACGATCAGGCCCTTTTCATCGGTCTTGGTGGCCATGATTTTGTCGCGGGCGGCCTTCTTCTTGGCCATCTTGGCGGCGTGGCGGGCACTGTCGTCGGTATCGGTCATCGGGATCCTCCTTCGGGGCTGATCTGGGGTGCGCCGCGCAGGCTGTCCAGCAGGGCGGGCACGGAATTGCGGCGCGGGGTCCACATGTCGCGGTCGATCGCCTCCTGTAGGCGGTCGGCGATCTCCCGCAGGGCGGCGGGATTATGCGTGGCGATGAAGTCGCGGGTTTGCGCATCCTCCAGGAAGGCCTCGGTCACCAGATCGAAGTGATGCGATTTCACCGCCCGCGTGGTGGCGGCGAAGGCAAAGAGATAATCGACCGTGGCGGCCATTTCGAACGCGCCCTTGTAGCCGTGGCGCATCATCCCGGCGATCCACTTCGGATTGACCACGCGGGACCGCATCACGCGGGAAATCTCCTGGTCCAGGGTCTGAATGCGTGGGCGTTCGGGGCGGGAATGGTCGTTGTGATAGATCGGGACATCCGCGCCGGTCAGTGTGGCGATGGTGGCTGCGGCGCCGCCTTCGAACTGGTAGTAATCGTCGCTGTCCAGGAGGTCATGTTCGCGATTGTCCTGGTTCTGCACGATGGCATCCGCCTGGGACAGCCGGGATTCCAGCCCGGCACGGTCGGCGGTGCCTGCATCCTGCGCACCGTAGCTGTAGCTGCCCCAATGCAGGTAGGCCTCGGCCAGATCGGCGCGGTCGTGCCACAGACGTTCGTCGATCATCGCCTGAAGGCCCGCACCATAGGCGCCGGGCTTGGCCCCGTAGATGCGGGCGGGGCCCTCTCCTGCACGGTGGCGGGCGGCGGCGGGGTTGACCTCCTCCGGTTCGTCCAGAAGTTGAACGGCACGGGCGGCGCTGTCGAACAGCGCAATCAGCTGCGGAAAGGCATCGCGAAAGAAGCCGGAGATGCGCAGCGTCACGTCCACGCGGGGCCGGTCCAGTACGATCTGGGGCAGGATCTCGAACCCGGTCACGCGGCGGTTGGCGGAATCCCATTGCGGTTTGACCCCCATCAGCGCCATGGCTTGCGCGATGTCATCGCCGCCGGTGCGCATGTTGGCCGTACCCCAGGCGGTCAGCAGCATGGTGCGGGGCCAGTCGCCGTGATCCTGCAAGTGCCGTTCGATCAGCATGTTGGCCGATTTCCAGCCCAGGGCCCAGGCGGTCGGCGTGGGCACCGCACGGCTGTCGACGGAGAAGAAGTTGCGCCCCGTCGGCAGCACGTCCAGCCGTCCGCGTGTCGGCGCGCCGGAGGGCGCAGGCGCCAGGTGACGCCCCGACAGCGCGGTCAGCAGCCCCGCGCCTTCGGCCGGGCCGCAGGCCGCAAGGGTCGGCGCGACGTGGCGGGCCACTGCGTCCAGCACGGCGGCGGAGGCGGGACCGGGCGGGGTGAGTTCGCCTGTATCCGTCTCTGGTTCAGTCTCTGTGACAGGGGGTGTCGCGGGCATCAGCGGCGCCAGCAACCGGGCGGAGAGAAGCTCCAGCCGTTCCACCGTGTCTCCGGCGCTGCGCCACTTGTCCGACGTCAGCCCGGCCAGAAGATCGGGGCGTGGCCCGGTCCACGGCGCTGCCAGGTCGCAATCCAGCGGGTCGAATTCCAGCCGCAGATCGGCGGCCAGGGCCCTGGGCAGGGCGGCATCGCCCCCCGTGCCATCGCCGCGTGGGATCCGCACCAGCGCCTGCACCAGATCACGGAACAACCGTCCCTCGGGCGACTGGCCAAAGACATGCAGCCCGTCGCGGATCTGCGCCTCTTTCAGATCGCACAGCCAGGCATCCAGTCGGGCAAGATCGCTTTCTTCCTCGCCGGTGAACCCGGCGTCGGCGTCGATGCCGGTCGCGGCGGTCAGGGTCAGGATCTCCCGGCGCAGATGGGTGATGCGGCGCGGATCTACCCCCGCGGCCTCGTAATATTCATCTACCAGCGCTTCCAGATCGCGCAGGGGGCCATAGCTTTCGGCGCGGGTCAGGGGCGGGGTCAGGTGATCGACGATCACCGCCTGGGCGCGGCGCTTGGCCTGTGTGCCCTCGCCCGGATCGTTGACGATGAAGGGATAGACATGGGGCAGCGGGCCCATCACCGCCTCGGGGAGGCAGGTGTCCGACAGGGCGATGGCCTTGCCCGGGAGCCATTCCAGATTGCCATGCTTGCCCATATGCACCAGCGCCTGCGCGCCGAAGACCTGCCGCAGCCAGATGTAGAAGGCCAGGTAGCCATGCGGCGGCACCAGATCGGGGGAATGGTAGCTGTCGGTCGGGTCGATGTTGTAGCCCCGTGCGGGCTGCACGCCGATGACGACATTGCCATGGGTCAGGATCGACAGTTTGAACCCGCCGACGGCGGGGGCCTCCGACGTGTCCGAACCCGACACGAAAAAGGGATCGTCCTCGGGCGCGCCCCAGCGGTCGGTGATCCGTTGCTTCACGTCCCAGGGCAGGGCGTCGAAGGCCGCGCGATAGTCGGACAGCGGCAGGAAGACCCCGCCGTCCCGCTGCGCCCGGTCGGTCAGCCAGTTGGTCGGTCCGGCCAGCACCGCGCGCATCAACGCATCGGCATCGACGGGGGCGTCGGTGATGGCGTAGCCCTCCGCCGCCAGCAGGGAGAGCGCATGCACCGTCGCCGCCGGCGTGTCGAGGCCGACGCCGTTGGCCAGCCGTCCGTCCTTGTTCGGGTAATTCGCCAGGATCAAGGCCACCTTGCGCTGCGGCGCGGGGGTGGCGCGCAGCGCGGCGTGGTTGGCCGCCAGCCGGGCGACGAAATCGATCCTGTCGCCCCGCGCGCGATAGGTGGCGATGGGGCATTCGGTGGCGTCGTCGAAATAGGCCTGATCCTTGAAGCTGACGGCACGGGACAGGATGCGGCCATCGACTTCCGGCAGGGCGACATTCATGGCGATGTCGCGGGCGGACAGCCCTGAAAGCCCCTCCTCCCAGACCTCCTCGGAGGAGGCGGCCAGCACCACCTGATACACCGGCGCGGCATTGGCGGCGGGGGCGGCCAGCGGGTTGGCGCCATTATCGGCCCCGTCGGGCGATCCGGTGGCAAAGGCGGTGCAGTTCAGGATGACCTGCGGGGCGACCTCGTGGAACAGCGCCTCCAGAGTGGCGGCGGAGACCGGATCCTTCAGCGAGGCGACGAAGACGGGCAGGGGGTTCAGCCCGGCGCGCAGCAGCGCCTTGACCAGCCGGTTGATCGGGTTCAGCCCCGCCCCCTGCACCAGCGCCCGGTAGAAGACCAGCGGCACGCAGGGCGCGCCCGGCGTCCAGGTGGCGCGCAGCTGCGCCAGGTCGGGCTGGTCCAGCCCCGGCCAATAGAGCCCCGCGCGCAGCAGCGGGCGCGCCGGCGCGGGCCGCGCGCCGCCGTCCAGCATGGCGCGGGCATGGGTCAGGAACCCGGTGGCATTTGCCGGCCCGCCCTCCGTCAGAAAGGACCAGAGCGCATGGTAATCCGCATCCCCCACGGTCGACAGCGCCCGCAGTTCCGGGTCGGGCTTGTCATCGCCGGGCAGCGCGGCAAAGGGCACGCCGGCGGCATGGAGGCGGGCGGCATATTGTTCCATCCCGTAGCGCCAATAGCCCATGCCCCCCAGCACCCGCGCCACCACCAGCCGCGACCGGGTGGCGCATTGGTCCAGGTGCAGGTCCACGGACATCGGATGTGTCAGGTTCGTCAGCTGCGCCAGCCGCAGCCCCGGCGGCGCATCCATCTCCGCCCGCGCGGCGGACAGGGCGGCCAGTTCGGTATCGGCGGCCGAGATCACCACCAGGTCGGCGGGGGTCTGGGTCAGATCCACGGCCTCTGTGCCGTCGTCGATCCGTCCGGGGGTGGCGGCCAGCAGATGCATGTCAGGCGGACTCCAGCGTTTTTTCCATGAAGACGGAGGATCCGTTCTCCTCGTAATCCCCGTAAGGCCCGCAGCGGGTATAGCCGTGGCGGGAATAAAGCCGCACCGCCGCAGCCAGCGCATCGCCGGTTTCCAGCTTCAGCAGGGACAGACCCTCTGCCCGGGCCTGGTCCTCGATCTGGCGCATCAGGGCCGCGCCGATCCCCCGGCCCCGCGCCGCGTCCGTGACGAAGAAACTCTTGACCTCGCCATATTCGGCAAAGACCTTCAGCGCGGCGCAGCCCAGCGTCTCCGTCCCGATCCGGGCGGTGAAGAACCGGATGTCGGGCTTGGCCAGCTCCGCATGGGACAGGAAATTGTTCTGCTCCGGCGTGTACAGGCGGCGCATCAGCGCCTGCGAGGCGTCCAGCAGGGCCGAGGCCTCTGCCGACAACGGGTCATTCGGTTCCACAAGGATCATGCGCGCTCCCTCATCTTTCTTCAAATCTGCCCGGGTTTTCCCCTATGCCCGGCTGACCGGCACCCACCGACCCGAATGCCAGCCCGTCGCGGCCCCGCTCGCCGCCTGTATGGCCGAGAGATCAGGCGGTCAGCGCCGTTTCGATGGCGGCACGGTCCAGCCCGGACTGGCCGATCACCACCAGCCGCGTGTCGCGCGGCGCGCTGCCGAAGGGCTGGTCGAAGTAAGTCTGCACCCGTGGCCCCACCGCCTGAAGGGTCAGGCGCATGGGTTTGCCCGCCACGGCGGCAAACCCCTTCAGCCGCAGGATATCGTGATCGCGGATCACACCGGCCACCTGATCGGCAAAGGCCTGCGGATCGTCGATTTCGCCGCGTGTGACCACAAAGCTCTCAAAGGCGTCATGGTCGTGATCGTGGTGATGATGGTCACCGCCCCCGTCGTGGTCGTCATGGTGGTGGTGATGCAATTCGTGCCGGGCTGCCATGTCGGTTTCCGCCTCGGTGTTCATGCCCAGCAGAACGTCCACCGGCAGGACACCCATGGCAGAGGACAGGATCTGCACGCTGTCCCGCGCACCGGCGCGCAGGCGGGTCATCGTGGTCTCCAACTCCGCCCCTGTCATCAGGTCGGATTTGTTCACCACGATCATGTCGGCGCAGGCCAGCTGATCCTCGAACAATTCGGACAGGGGCGTTTCGTGGTCGATGCTGTCGTCGGCGGCGCGGGCGGCGTCTACCGCGCCCTCGTCATGGGCGAACCGGCCTTCGGTCACGGCCTTGCCATCCACCACGGTGACCACGCCGTCCACCGTCACGCGGGTAGAAATCGCGGGCCAGTTGAACGCCCGGATCAGCGGCTGCGGCAGGGCCAGGCCGGAGGTTTCGATGACGATGTGATCGGGCCGGTCGGGCCGGGCCAGCAGGGCCTCCATCGTGGGGATGAAATCCTCCGCCACGGTGCAGCAGATGCAGCCGTTTGACAGCTCCATGATGTCCTCGTCGCGGCAGGTCTCGTCGCCGCAGCCCTTCAGGATATCGCCATCCACGCCCAGGTCGCCGAATTCGTTGATGATCAGCGCGATGCGGCGGCCGTTGGCCTGTTGCAGCATGTGGCGGACAAGGGTGGTTTTCCCGGCGCCGAGAAAGCCGGTGATGACGGTTGTGGGGATTTTGGCGGGCATGGGGGCTCCGATCTGGTTGGGCGCGGCGGCGTCAGTCGATAGTGACGATCTGCCGGGCCTCCACCGGCTGTCCTTCGGTGGCCAGCTGCTGGTGAGAATTGGCATTCAGGGTGACGCGGATTTCGGCCTCTCCGGGGGCGAGGCCGGGCAGGTGAACCCAGGGGCCGTAGGCGCGCACGATCTTTACCCCGTCCACATAGACATGGGCATGACCCTGGCCGGTGACATGGGCGGCGTTCACCGCCTCGGGGGCAAAGGTGAAGCCTTCGGGCCGGATCTGCAGGTTCACGCCGCCCGCACCCTCCGCCGTGGCAGCGAAGGTGACCGAGACGGGCGCGCCGTTCTCCAGCAGGCTGTCGTGGTCATGGCCCGCCATGGTACCATGCAGCGCGCCGCTGTCGTCATGGGGCGCGCCATGGGCGGAATGGTCATGGGCGGGTTCCAGCTGCGCCCCGGTGGCCGAGGCGGTCAGAAATCCGATACCGCCGCCGAAGAACAGGCCGATGATGAACAGGAACAGGGAATTCTTCATGGGATCATGCCCGGACCTGCCGGGCCTCCTGTCGCGGCCGGGACGCGTGCACGCCCCGGTCGGAATGGCGGATCAGGCGGCGCGGGGGGCAGGCTGGACCTGCCCTTCGCGTTGCCAGAAATAGCCGGCGAAACACCCGGTCAGCACCCAGGCGGCCAGCCCGACGCCAAGCGCGCGCCCGGCAAAGAGGCCCCCGAGTTCGGGCGGCACGGGCCCGGTGAAGACATCCGGATGCGGCGCGCCGATCACATGTGGCGCGGCCAGCAGCACGATCGCGGCGCCCCAGGCGGCCCAGCCGCGGCCGAAGGCCAGAAGCCACATCGCCACCCCCGCGGCCGCAACGGTGCCCAGCCACCACATCTGGCGCAGGGTCACGTCGGCGGCGGCGACGCCGGGCAGTTCCGGGGGCAGGCTGACTGCGGGCCAGAAATGCACCGCGACAAAGCCCGCGATGCCCCACAGCACCCCGGTCCGCGCATCCACCCGTGCGCCACGCTCTGCCGCCAGCGCCATCAGCGCCACCAGGATCAGGGCATAGCCGGTGTAGACCAGGGTGGTGAACAGCACGCTCAGCCCGTCGCGCATGGCGTCAAAGCCGCCGATATCGGGATGGGCCGAGACGGGATCGGCGCCGAAATGCACCAACTCTCCACCTTCGTAGAGTTCCGCGTGCAGCAGCACGGGCTGCACGAATGCCAATTGCAGCGCGGCGGCAATCAGCCCCGCTGCAAATCCAGCGAACAACGCGCTGGTCAGAATGCGACCGATCATCGGATCAGTGGCAGGGGAAGCCGGTGGCGTGACGCACGTCATGCGCCGCGTCATGCAGCGTTGCGGCCTGCACATGGCCCGCAAGGACGATGATGGCGGCGCCGATCAGCATGGCGGTGATGGCCCCCACCAAGGTGGAGGTCGATGTGGCGTTGGTGCGCTGGGCGCCCTGGGCCTGGACTTGGGTCGTCATGTCAGTTCTCCTTTTGCTGTCACACCCGACAGCGTTGCAGGTTTCCGATGCACGGCCGGTCTCCTGGCTGGCGGGTCTTTGCGTGGCCTGGCCTTCCCGGATGGCTCCAGTGGCGCGTTCAGGCCCGCTACCGCTTCACAGTCGCGGGGGCGGCTGCGGCTTGGGGCCCCGAGATGGGTCGCCCGTTCCGCATTCCCGTTTCATCCCCGGACGCTTTGCGCCCATGGGGGAACCGTACAGCTTCGTTTCTGGCGCGAAGCTGCACGCCGCGTCAAGGTGAATCGCCGGGCCAGCGGCAGCGCGGCAGCAGCGATGACGCTGCGGGATCGGCGGGAAACCGCAGTCGAAATGCGCAATATCTTGTGGATAAGGCCCTGGCACGCCGCAGATGCTGGGCGCCGCGCGTTGACACGCGGGCGTTGGGCGGGGACTTTCGGGGAACGACCGGAATCGGCGATCACAGACACGGGGCTACGACATTGCGCTTTTCCAGACTCAGATTGACGGGGTTCAAATCCTTCGTGGATCCTACCGACCTGATCATCGGGACGGGGTTGACCGGCGTGGTCGGGCCGAACGGCTGTGGCAAATCCAACCTGCTGGAGGCGCTGCGCTGGGTCATGGGCGAGAACCGCCCCACCGCGATGCGTGGCGGCGGCATGGAGGACGTGATCTTTGCAGGTGCCGCCACCCGCCCGGCCCGGAACTTCGCCGAAGTCGCGCTTCAGATCGACAATTCCGAGCGGCTGGCGCCCGCCGGGTTCAACGACGGTGACCAGCTGGACATCGTGCGCCGCATCACCCGCGACGTCGGCAGTGCCTACAAGGCCAATGCCCGGGACGTGCGGGCGCGCGATGTGCAGATGCTGTTTGCCGATGCGTCCACCGGGGCGCATTCGCCCTCGCTGGTGCGGCAGGGGCAGATCTCGGAACTGATCAACGCCAAGCCGAAGAACCGCCGCCGCATCCTGGAGGAAGCTGCCGGGATCTCGGGCCTGTATGCCCGGCGCCACGAGGCGGAGCTGAAGCTGAAAGGGGCCGAGCAGAACCTGGCCCGCGTCGATGACGTGGTCGAACAGCTGGCTCAGCAGATCGCCCAGCTGGAACGGCAGGCCCGGCAGGCGAAACGCTACCGCACCATCGGCGAGGAACTGCGCCAGGTGGAGGGGATGCTGCTCTACCGGCGCTGGAAGGAAGCGGAGGAAGCCCGCAACGAGGCCCAGGCGATCCTGCGCGACCGGATGACCGTCGCCGCGCAGGGCGAACGCCTGGCGCGGGAGGCAGAGGCTGCCCGCGAGGTCTGCGAGGCCGCGCTGCCCCCCCTGCGCGAAGAGGACGCCATCGCCGGGGCCCTGCTGCAACGGTTGCAGGTGGAGCGCGATTCCCTGACCGAAGAACAATCCCGTGCGGAGACCGCGATTGCCAACCTGACCGCGCGGATCGCCCAATTGTCCCGTGACGGCGACAGGGAAACGGGTCTGAACCGCGATGCCGAAGAGACCATCGCCCGGCTGGACGAGGAAGCCGCCGCCCTCGCCCGGGCTGGCGAGGGGCACGATGCCCGGCTGGCGCAGGCTGCGGAGGAGGCAAAAGCCGCCTCGGACGCGCTGTCGGATCGCGAGGGGGAGCTGACCGAAAAGACCGAAGATTCCGCTCGCCTGTCGGCCCGTCACCAATCCGCCCGGCGCTGGCTGGACGACAGTCGCCGCACCCTTGCCCGCAGCGAGGCAGAGGCGGAGAAAGCCCGCCGCGCCATGGCCGACAGCCGCGATGTCGTGACCCGCGCGGCCGAGACTTTCGAGACGTTGCAAGCACAGGAAGGCGCGGCCCGTACCGCGGCCGAAGCTGCTGAGACCGGCCTGGCGCAGGCCGACACGGCGCGCGCCGAATGCCAGACCCAGGAGGCCGAGGCCCGCGCAGCCCGTTCGGGCGCCGAAGGGGAGGTCAGCGCACTTCAGGCCGAGGTCGCGGCGCTGGACCGGCTGGTGCGCCGCGATACCGCCGAGGGCGGGCAGGTGATGGACGCCGTGAAGGTGGCGCCGGGCTATGAAAAGGCGCTGGGCGCCGCGCTGGCCGACGATCTCCGCGTGCCGCTGGTTGCGGCGGATGGCCCCTCCGGCTGGGTGGCGCTGGCGGATTACGACGCGGCGCCGAAGCTGCCGCAGGGCATGACCCCCCTGGCCGATTTCGTCACCGTGCCGCCGGTCCTCGCTCGCCGCATTGCCCAGATCGGGGTGGTCGCGGCTGAGGACGGCCCGGCGCTGCAATCCGCGCTGCGCCCCGGTCAGCGCCTGGTCAGCCAGGAGGGGGATCTGTGGCGCTGGGACGGGTTTCGCGCCTGGGCAGAGGACGCGCCATCGGCCGCCGCCCTGCGGCTGGAGCAGATCAACCGCCTGACCACCCTGCGCCAGGAGGCCGCCGAGGCCGAGACCCGCGCCGCCGCCGCCCGTACCGCGCACGAGACGCTGGCCGCCGACCTCTCCCGCCTGACGGAGGCCGACAAGGCCGCCCGCCGGGCCCGCGCCGATGCCGATCGACAGCTGGCCGATGCGGCGCGCAAACTCTCGCGCGCAGAGGCGGATCGCACCCTGGCCGAAAGCCGGCTGGAAAGCCTTGGCCTGGCGGTGTCGCGTCACGAAGCGGATGCAGAAGCCGCCGCCGAACAGCTGGCCGAGGCCGAGGCTGCTATGCAGGTTCTGCCTGACCTGGACGCCGCGCGCGCCGCGCTGGACGCGGTCAAGACGGCGGTGGATGCCGCGCGCGGCCACATGATGGCCCTGCGCACCGCCCATGACGAGCTGCGCCGCGAAGGCGAGGCCCGCAGCCGCCGCAGCCGGGAGATCGTCACTGAAACCGACAGCTGGCGCACCCGCCTGCAAAGCGCCGACAGCCGGATTTCCGAGCTTGACCAGCGCCGCCGCGAGGCGGAGGCCGATCTGGCCGAAGCCCGCGATCTGCCCGACATGCTGGCCGATCGCCATGCCACGCTGAGCGATCAGATCGCCGTGGCGGAGGGGCGCAAGGCCAATGCCGTCGATGCGCTGTCGGTGGCGGAGACGCATCTGCGCGACGCTGTGCAGGCGGAGCGGGAGGCGGAGCGCACCGCCTCGGAGGCGCGCGAGGCCCGCGCCCGTGCCGATGCCCGCGCCGATGCCGCGCAGGAGGGCGTTGAAACCGCCGCCGAACGCATCGCCGAGGCGCTGGAAATGTCACCGAAGGAGCTGCTCCAGAGCCTCGACGCCGAGGTCGGCAAGATGCCGGGGGTCACCGCGCTGGAGGCCGACGTGACCCGGCTGCGCCGCCAGCGGGATGCCCTGGGCGCCGTCAACCTGCGCGCCGAGGAAGACGCCAGCGAGGTCGGTGCCGAACACGAGACCCTGACGCGGGAGAAAGCCGACCTGGAGGATGCGATCCGCACCCTGCGCGGCGGAATATCGGGCCTGAACCGCGAAGGCCGTGAACGCCTGCTGACCGCGTTCGAACAGGTGAACAGCAATTTCTCCCTGCTGTTCCGGCATCTTTTCGGCGGTGGGGAGGCCAGCCTGATGCTGGTCGAAAGCGATGATCCGCTGGAAGCCGGGCTGGAAATCATGTGCCAGCCGCCGGGGAAGAAGCTGTCGGTCCTGTCGTTGCTGTCGGGTGGGGAACAGACATTGACCGCGCTGGCCCTGATCTTCGGCGTCTTCCTTGCCAATCCCGCCCCGATCTGCGTTCTGGACGAGGTGGACGCGCCGCTGGACGACGCCAACGTCACCCGGTTCTGTGACCTGCTGGACGAAATGTGCCGCCAGACGGAAACCCGGTTCCTGATCATCACCCACCACGCCGTCACGATGGCGCGGATGGATCGCCTGTTCGGTGTGACGATGCAGGAGCAAGGGGTCAGCCAGCTGGTGTCGGTGGATCTGAAGAAGGCCGAACAGATGGTCGCCTGAGGCGGTGCCAAACCTCTGGCCCACGCCTTCGGTCGGGCCACCGGTCCGGCCTGCGACGAGGCCCCGCACCTGATCCGCCGGTGCCAATCGCTGATCAACCTTTTCCGGGTCACCTTTCCCCGCCGCGACCCTTCGGGGTGGAAGGAGGGGATGATATTGAACGATCAACAGTTCAGGACGTGGATGGTCTGTATCGTGGTGGCAACGCTGTTGGTGACGATCATCCGGCTCTTGATCGGTCTATAGGCTGAAAAAGAGCGGCCCGGCGCAGTAGCAGCTCCGCCGGGCCGTTTTGAAAGTGGTGACGTCGGACGCCCTCAGTTCAGGAATGGCCAGGATAATTCCATACATCCAAACAAACCGTAAACGCCTTCAGAGACGGCGCAGCAGCTCCATCGTGGGCCAGGCGTCGGCGGGCAGGCCCAGCTCCTGTTGCACGGATTGCACCGCCCGGCGCGTGCCGGCGCCCAGGATGCCGTCGATCTTGCCCACGTCATGGCCCCGCGCCTGCAACTTCTGTTGCAGCTGCTTCATCTGCGCGCCCGACAATCCCGGATCGGGGTTGCCCGCATCGAACACCGGCGCCCCTTCCAGCCGATTGGCGAAATAGGCGGCGGTCAGAACGTAGGTAAAGCTCTGGTTCCATTCAAAATAGACATTGAAATTCGGATAGGCGAGGAAGGCCGGACCCTTGCGCCCCTGCGGGATGATCACCGATGCGGGCAGGTCCGACAGCCAGCGGCCCGACCGGGGCTGCACCCCCATCGCCTGCCAGTCCTGCGGGCGCAAGGTGGTGCGTAGCCCGGTCTTGGACCAATCCATCTGATCGGGCACGCGGATCTCCTGCATCCACGGCTGGCCTGGTGCCCAGCCCAGATGGCGCAGCATCCTGGCGCCTGACAGCAGGGCATCGGGGGCGGAACCTTTCAGGTTCACATGGCCGTCGCCATCGCCATCCACGCCATTGTCGATGATGTCGCGCGGCAACATCTGGACCATCCCGATTTCACCCGCCCAGGCGCCGGTGGTGCGGGCGGGGTCGAAATCCCCTGCCGCGTACAATTCCAGCGCGGCCAGAACCTGGGGCCGGAACAATTCGGGGCGGCGGCAATCGTGGGACAGGGTGACCAGCGCATTGGCGGTGTTGAAATCCCCCTGGAAGGCGCCGTAATCGGTCTCGAACGCCCAGAAGGCCAGAAGAACCCCGCGCGAAACGCCGTATTCGCGCTCCATCCGGTCAAAGACGCTGGCGAACTGGCGCGCCTTGGATTGACCGGTCTGGATCCGGTTCTGCGAGATCAGGCGCCGGGCAAAGGTGGTGAAGTCGAGGGTAAAGACACCCTGACGGCGATCCGCCGCGATCACCTTGGGATCCTGGCGCACGGGGGCAAAGAACGCGTCCACCGTCGCGGCGTCATGGCCCAGGGCGCGGGCCTCCTGTTTCAACCCGTTGACGAAGGTGCCGAAATTGCCACCGCAGGATTGTGCCGCCACGGGCAGGGCTGCAAGGGCCAGCGGTATGGCAAGGGCTAGGCGGGCGATGCGGGCCATGGCGGTCATGGTCACTCCTCTGACTGGAAACCGGCGCCACCTTAGCAGGCTGCGGCCGTGGGGCAATCCGGTCAGAACAGGGCAATCCCCGCAGATCCCAGCACCAGCACCGCCCACAGGCGCCACAGGACCGCGACCGCGGCGTCTATCCGGGCCGGGTCGGGGTGGCGCGCGCCGCCGGGATGGATGAACGGGTCGTCGGTCGGCACGCCGTCATAGATGCGCGGCCCCGACAGGGCGGTATCGACGGCGCGGGCCATCGCGGCCTCGGCCCAGCCGGCATTGGGAGAGCGATGGCGCCGCGCCTCGTCGGTGATCTCCCGCCAATCGCTCAGCCGCGCGGACAACGCCGCCAGGATCAGCCCGGTGATCCGCGCCGGCACCAGGTTCAGCAGGTCGTCCAGCCGTGCGCTGGCGGCGCCAAAGGCGCGGTGGCGCGGCGTGCGGTGGCCGATCATGCTGTCGGCGGTGTTCACCAGCTTGTAGATCAACAATCCGGGCAGACCGCCGATCAGGAACCAGAAAGCCGGGGCGACGATGCCGTCGCTGGCATTTTCCGCCGCGCTTTCTATGGCGGCGCGGGCCACGGCGGGGCCGTCCAGCGCAGCCGTCTCGCGCCCGACGATCCGGGCGACGGCGCGGCGCCCCTCGGTCACGGAGCCGCGCAGCGCCTGGGCGACCTGGCTGACGTGATCGACCAGCGACCGATGTGCCAGCAAGGCGGTGGCCAGCGCCAGCTCCACCCCCCAGCCAAGTGCGCCCAGCAGATGGCCCGCGCCCCAGCCCAGGGCCACCAGCCCCAGGGCCAGGAACAGCCCGTTGCGCCCTGCCCGCCCGGCGGTGTTGAACCGTTTGTCGGCCCAGTCGATCAGGCGGCCCATCAGCACCACGGGATGCGGCAGGCGGGTCCACAGGCGGCGCGGTTCGCCCAGCAATGCATCAAGGCACAGCGCCAGGGTCAGGATCAGGGCGGTGCTCATGTCAGCGCGGCCTCCAACCGGGCCCAGCCATGGGCGGGCGGCAGCCCCAGGCGCAGCCAATGGCGATTGTAGGGGAAGACGCGGGACCAGATGCGGTGCCGGGCCAAACGCGCCTGTACCTCCAGCGCCGGGCGGGGCGCCGTCTCGTACAGGCGGAACAGCGGCGTGCCTCCGGCCAGGCGCAGCCCCGCCGCATCCGCCAGCCCGTCCAGGCGGGCGGTATCCGCCAGCAGGCTGTCGCGTGCGCATGTGGCCCAGCCGTCGTCCTCCAGCGCCGCGCGGCCCAGCACCAGCGCGGGTCCGGACACCGGCCAGGGCCCCAGCATCGCGGCCAACCGCTCTGTCACCGCGCCCTGCGCAATGACAAAGCCCAGCCGCAGCCCGGCAAGTCCCCAGAACTTTCCGAAACTTTTCAGGATCAGCGTGTCGGGGCGGGTGGTCAGGGCCACGTGGCTGCGGGTCGGCGCGATGTCGCCAAAGCTTTCATCGATGACGGTCAGCGGCCCGGCGGCGGGGGCGGGATGGAACCGACCGTCGGGATTGTTGGGATGAACCAGCACCTGGGCCTGAACGGGGGCGGTGGGTGTCGTTTCGGCATCCACCGTCCAACCGGCGGCGGCAAAGCTGGCGGCGTGTTCGTTATAGGTGGGGCCTGGGATATGGACCCGCCCCGCCGGCGTCAGTCGCGGGATCTGCGCAATCGCGGCCGAGGCACCAGGCACGGGCAGGATCTCCACCCCGCGGGGCACGTCCCACCGCCGCCGGGCGCTGGCGATCAGCGCTCGGGTCAGGTGGCGGTCGGGCAGGGCCTGCCAGGTGGCGGCGGGCAGGTCGGTCAGCAGTCGGGCGATGGGGTAGGGCACCGGGTTGATGCCGGTGGACAGGTCGATCCAGTCGCCGCGCGTGCCGCCATGGTGGGCGATGGCCGCGTCCAGGTTGCCGCCGTGGTCCAGCGGGCGGGCGCCCGTGATCATCGGATCATTCGTCCTGAGGCAGAGGGGGATGGCGGGTCACGAAATGCCCCTTGACCCCCTGGGGCCAATCCCGAAACGGCACGCGCCCGGTGTCGGAGGCCTGGTGCATCTGCGCGTAATCGGCGATCGCCGCTGCGCTGTCGGCATCGGGTTCGAACCGGCCCAGAGTATAGGCCAGCTTGCCCTCGGCCTGGATCGCGATGTTGCAGCCATGGGTGCAGCCCATCAGGCAGGACACGCGCCGGGTGCGCAGGCCGCGTGCGGCGGCTTCGGCCTCCACCAGAGTGGCGAGGGTTTCGCCATGCAGCGGGGTGTCAGGCACCCAATCCTCGCGCTTGCAGGTGTCGCAGATGGTGATCCAGGTGGTCATGCCGCTCTCCGTCAAGTCCGGAATTCTTCGAATTTCATGCAATTTTGTGGAAAGCAATGCGGATCTCGCCAGAACCGGGCGAAAGTTAACGAATTGTTAGTGGTTTGGAGACAGTTTCGATCTCGCCTGCCTTGTGTGAAGGTCAGAGGAGTCGCCAGATGCCAGAACTTGCCACGGTCATGGCCTTGCCCGCACAGGTCAGGCCACCCCTGAACGTCCTGATCGTGGAAAGCGAGCCGGATCTCGGCACCTTGTGGCAGCATTACCTGTCCCGCAGCGGCTGCAAGACTTCCCTCGTTCACGAGGAGGACGCCGCCATTGCCTGTCTGCAAAGCATGACCTTCCAGGTGATCGTGATGAATCTGGTGCTGGAAACCGGCGCGGCGCTGGCCATCGCCGATTTCGCCAGCTACCGCCAGCCCGGCGCGCGGATCATCTTCGTCACTGACACCAGCTTTTTCTCCGACGGGTCGATATTCTCCTTCGCGCCCAATGCCTGCGCCCTGATGCGCAGCGACATGGCCCCCGACGATCTGGTCGCCGTGGTCGAATACCACGGCAGCGCCGCCCGCCCTGGCTAGGCTCCGTCGGAGGCGGCAGACAAGGCGCCGGGGCGATCCCGGCGAGAGGCCGGCGCTGGCGGCGCGGGCAGGGCCGCGAACACAGCACCGGCAGTGTCGCTGTCAGGGCATCTGCGCCGCCGTCGCGGAATCCGCCGCACGCCGGGTGCCACGGCCATGGGGGGCGTCGAAATCCGGCCGGGGGTTGATCGGGATGATCCGGTGGGGGTTCACGCTGTCGTGGCTGTAGTAATAATGGCGCACGATGTGATCGAACCGCACCGTCCCCGCCACGCCCGGCCATTGGTACAGCTCCCGCAGGTAACCCCATATCGCGGGGTATTCGGTCAGGAAGGCGCGGTTGCACTTGAAATGGGTGTGGTAGACCAGATCGAACCGGATCAGCGTGGTGAACAGACGCCAATCCGCTTCGGTCACGCGGTCGCCCATCAGATAGCGGTCGCGGCCTAGCCGGGCTTCCAGCCAGTCGAGCGTGTCGAACAACGGGATCACGGCGGCATCATAGGCCTCCTGCGTGGTCGCGAACCCGGCCTTGTAGACCCCGTTGTTCAGAGTGTCGTAGATCCGGTCGTTCACCGGTGCGATGTCCGCGTGCAGTGCTTCGGGCCAATAATCGTCGGCGTTGCCGGTGATCCCGTCGAAAGCGGAGTTGAACATGCGGATGATCTCCGCGCTTTCGTTCGACACGATGGTGCGCCGCTCCTTGTCCCACAGCACCGGCACCGTGACGCGGGCGGTGACCTGGGGGTCGGCCTCGGTGTAGACCTCGTGCAGGTAGCGTTTGTCCATCAGCGGATCGCCGGTGGCGCCGGGGAAATCGTCGCGCAGCTCCCAGCCCTGGTCCATCATGTCGGGATGCACGGCGGAGACACCGATGTGGTCCTCCAACCCCTTCAGCGCGCGAAAGATCAGTGCGCGGTGCGCCCAGGGGCAGGCGTAGCAGACATAGAGGTGATAGCGCCCTGAGGCCGCCGGGAACCCACCTTCGCCCGAGGGGCCGGGTGCGCCGTCCGGGGTGATCCAGTTGCGAAACGTCGTGGTGGCGCGCTTGAACTTGCCATCCCCGCCCGAGGCGATCAGCGCCTCGGTCTGCCATGTGCCGTCTTTCAGCATTCCCATTCGCCGATCCTCCGTTCATCCTGCCGTGCCGGAGGATCTAGCCCGGCCCGTCTCGCCGACAAAGCTGCGCCGCCGCGCAGGACCCCTGCGTGACCGCACAGGCCCCCGAGCGGCCGCACCGGCCGGCCGTCTGCGGGCAGGTCGCGACCGGCCCGCGAACCGCCGCAGAACCCGATTGCGCCGTTCTCCCCGATTGCCTACACAGGTCCGAAGACGAGCCCCCTGCGGGGCCGGAAAGAAGTGTGCGGCCAGGTCGACCCAAACAGGGGGCCGGGGCGCCGTCGTCGGAGATCTGTCGATCGGCCGCCCCTTTGGGGTGGTCTCTTTCCGCCGCCCGCACGGCCCGCGCCCGACGCGTTCAGGAAAGGACAGGACAGATGCCCCGCTTTGCCCCCGCCATACCCACGACCTTTGCCGCGATGATCCCGGCTGTGCTGACCCCCGGCGCCGCGCTGGCCCACCCCGGCCACCTGGCCGAAGTGGCGGGCCACGGGCATTGGTTGGGGGCTGCGGCATTGGGCGCGGCGATTGCCATCGGGCTTTGGGCGTCGTTGCGTCCGCGCGCCAAACAGCGGCCCGAGGACGAGGCGGCGGACAGTGAAGAGGAGCTTCCCGAAGAGGAGCTTCAGGACGCCTGAGGATGGCCCATGACCATGTGCCCGCCCGCGCCGCCTCCGCCGCTGTGCCGGGGTCCGCTGCCGGGCCCGACAAGATCGGTGTGATGATCTGCGGCCATGGCTCCCGCTCGCAGGCGGCGGTGGATGAATTCGCCGTTCTGGCGGAAAAGCTGCCGGCCCTGCTGCCCGAGGATTGGGCGGTGGATTACGGTTATCTGGAATTTGCCAACCCGGTGATCCGCGACGGGCTGGATCGGCTGCGAGACCAGGGGTGCGACCGGATCCTGGCGGTGCCGGGGATGCTGTTCGCGGCGATGCACTCAAAGAACGACATTCCCACTGTGCTGAACACCTATGCCGCGAAACACGACATCGCGGTCAGTTACGGCCGCGAACTGGGCGTGGACCCGCGCATGATCGCCGCTGCGGCGGACCGGGTGCAGGCCGCCGTCGACCAGGCCAATGCCGACCAGGGGGAGGTGCCGTTGCATGACACCTGCCTGGTGGTGATCGGGCGCGGCGCCTCTGACCCCGACGCCAATGCCAACGTGGCCAAGATCGCGCGGATGCTGTGGGAGGGCATGGGCTTTGGCTGGTGCGAGACGGGGTATTCCGGCGTCACCTTTCCGCTGGTCGAACCCTGCCTGACCCATGTCGCGCGGCTTGGGTACAAGCGGGTCATCGTCTTTCCCTATTTCCTGTTCACCGGCATCCTGATCGATCGCATCTACGGCTTTACCGACCAGGTCGCCGCCGCCCATCCCGATATCCATTTCGTCAAGGCGGGGTATCTGAACGACCACCCCAAGGTGCTGGAGACCTTTGCCGAACGGGTACGCGAACTGGCCTCCGGGGCGGCGATCCCCAATTGCGGCATCTGCGCCTATCGCGAACAGGTGTTGGCGCTGGAGGACGGGGTCCATCGCCACATCACCCCGGATCAGCGCCGCCACCCGGCCTTTGCCGAGATGCCGCCACCGACCTGCGTGCTGTGCAAGTACCGCACCCAGGTCACGGGCTTCGAGGCGGAGGTGGGCGCCATCCAGGAAAGCCACCACCACCATGTCGAGGGGCAGGGCGCGGCCGCCCCAGGCTCCAACGTGGCGGATTGCCGGCTTTGCACCGATTTCTGCACCGGGGAATGCCGGCTTGACATCGTTCACCACCACCATGGGCACGATCACGATCACGAACACGAACACGGCCACGATCATCACCACCATCATGCCGAATACCCCCATGCCGCCCATCCGCTGGGCCCGGAAAGCGCCCGCAGATCCGGGCGCTGATCCGGTGCTCTTTCGCCCGACACCCCGCCGGAGGCGGCGCCTGCCCCTCCCTCCCAGACGAAGGTCCGCCCTTGCGCCCGTATGAGAAGAACCCCGCTGCGATCTATGAACAAAGCTTCGCCACCGTCCGGCGAGAAGCCCGGCTGGAACGGTTCGCGCCGGGGATGCAACGCCTGGCGATCCGCCTGATCCACGCCTGTGGCATGGTGGAGGTCGCCGACCGGCTGGCGTATTCCCCTCTTGCCTGGGACGCCGGTCGGACGGCGATGCTGGCCGGGGCGCCGGTGCTCTGCGATTGCGAGATGGTCGCGGCGGGTATCATCCGCCGGGCCCTGCCGGCGCGGAACGAGGTGATCGTGACGCTGAACGATCCCGCCGTGCCGGCCCTGGCCACGGGGATCGCCAACACCCGGTCCGCCGCGGCTGTGGAACTGTGGGGCGACCGGTTGGCCGGTGCCGTGGTGGCGATCGGCAATGCGCCCACCGCGCTGTTCCACCTGCTGGAGCTGATCGACCAGGGTGCACCGCGCCCGGCGGTGATCCTGGGGTTTCCCGTCGGCTTCGTCGGCGCCGCCGAAAGCAAGGCAGAGCTGGCAGCCCATCCGCGCGGCTGCGATTTCATCGCCCTGCGCGGTCGGCGCGGCGGCTCGGCCATCGCGTCGGCGGCGGTAAACGCGCTGGCTGCCGGGCTGCCCGGGGAGGCGATCGGATGATCTGCCGCGCAGGCTGTGACATGGGCCGCTGGCGGGCGGAACCGGCGAGAGATGAAGGGAGCGGCGCGCGATGATGGATCGCTGGTTGCATATCGTGGGCATAGGAGAGGACGGCCTCGACGGCCTGACCCCGGCCACCCGTGCCGTGGTCGAGGCTGCCGAGATCATCGTCGGCGGGGAGCGTCATCACGGGTTGTCCGACGCGGTGCGTGCCGAACGGCTGGCCTGGCCGCATCCGTTCGACGCGCTGGTGGAGACGCTGCTGGCCATGAAGAGCAGGCGCGTCGTGGTGCTGGCCACCGGGGATCCTCTTTGGTTCTCGGTCGGGGCGCGCATCGGACGGGCGATCCCGGCGGACCAGATCACCTATCACCCGCAGCTGTCGGCCTTTCAGCTGGCGGCGGCGCGCATGGGCTGGTCGATGGCGGATCTGGAAACGCTGACCGTGCATGGCCGGCCGGTGGAGCAGATGATCGCCTTTATCCAGCCCGATGCGCGGCTGCTGATCCTGACCACCGGGGCGGAAACGCCGGGCCGGATCGCGCGCTTTCTGTCTGCGCGGGGCTTTGGTCGCAGCCGGATGACGGTGCTGGCCAACATGGGCGGCGCCGAGGAAGCCCGATTCGACGGGCTGGCCGAAAGCTGGGACCACGACGTGCCGCCGTTCAACACCCTGGCGGTAGATTGCGTGGCCGCTCCCGATGCGGCGCTGTTGCCCCGCGTGCCGGGCCTGGCCGACGACCTGTTCCGTCATGATGGCACGATGACCAAGCGCGAGGTTCGCGCCGCGACATTGGCCCGGCTGATGCCGATGCGTGGGGCGCTTTTGTGGGATATCGGTACCGGTTGCGGGTCGGTCGCCGTGGAATGGATGCGCGCCGCCCGCTACGCCCGCGCCATCGGGATCGAGCCGCGCGCCGACCGGCGCCAGATGGCGGCGGAGAACGCGCTTGCCCTGGGCACCCCCCGGCTGGAACTGATCGAGGGAGAGGCCCCCGCCGCGCTGGTCGGGCTGGAGCGGCCCGACGCGATATTCATCGGCGGCGGGCTGAGCGTGGCCGCGCATGATGCCGCCTGGGAGGCGCTGAAGCCGCTGGGCCGGCTGGTGGTCAATGCCGTCACCCTGGAAAGCGAGGCCTTGCTGGCCGATCTGCATGCCCGCCACGGTGGTGAACTGGTCCGGCTGAGCATCCAGCGCGCCGAACCCGTGGGGCCGCGCCGGGGCTGGCGCGCCGCCATGCCGGTCACGCAATGGAGCCGGGTGAAACGATGACTGCTGCACCCGTTCCTGGAACTCTTTTTGGTGTCGGTCTGGGTCCGGGCGACCCGGAGTTGATCACCCTGCGTGCCGCCCGTCTGATCGCTGCGGCGCCGGTGGTGGCCTATCCGGCGCTGGCGGGCGCGCCCAGTTTCGCCCGCGCCATCGCCGCCGATCTGATCCCGGCAGGCGCGCGGGAAATCGCCATGGACGTACCGATGACCCCCGACCGCGCCCCGGCGCAGGCGGCCTATGACACCGGCGCCGCGCGGATCGCGCAGGCGCTGGAGGCGGGGCAGGACGTCGTCTGCCTGTGCGAGGGCGATCCGTTCTTCTACGGGTCGTTCATGTATCTCTTTGCCCGGCTGTCGTCCCGGTTCCGGGTCGAGGTCGTGCCCGGCGTGACCTCGGTCACCGCCTGTGCGGCGCGGGCCGGTCTGCCCCTGGCGGCGCGGAACGCGCGGCTTGCGATCCTGCCCGGCCCCCTGCCTGAAACGGAGCTGCGGGCCCGGATCGCCGAGGCGGACAGCCTGGCGATCATGAAGGTCGGCCGCCACCTGCCCAAGATCCGTGATGTTCTGGAGGCGCTGGGCCTGACCGGGCGCGCGGTCTATGTCGAACGCGCGACCACGGCGCAGGAGGTGATCCTGCCACTGGCAGAGGCGCCGGAGGCAGCGCCATATTTTTCGATGATTCTGGTGACAAAGGGGGATGACCCATGGCTGTAGGCGACAGGTCGGATGTGGTGGTCATGGCGGTCTCCGGCGCCGGGGCCTTGGTGGCGCGCGCGGTGGCCGATGCGCTGGGCGTGCCGCTGCATGGCCGCGCAGGGCGGGTTGCGGGTGCCGATGTCGCCTTTGACGACGCGTTGGTCCATGCGCGCGATGCCTTCGCCGCCGGGCGGGCGGTGGTTGGGATCTGTGCCAGCGGCATCCTGATCCGCGCTGTCGCGCCTTTGCTGGCGGACAAGCGGGGCGAACCGCCGGTCGTGTCGGTCAGCGACGATGGCGCGGTGGTGGTGCCGCTGCTGGGTGGGCATCGCGGTGCCAATGCCCTGGCGCGCCGCATCGCCGCCGGGCTGGATGGGGTCGCCGCCGTGACCACGGCGGGCGATGTGGCCCTGGGTGTCGCGCTGGATGAACCGCCCGCCGGCTGGCGGCTGGGCACGCCCGACCTGGCCAAGGGCGCGATGGCGGCATTGCTGTCGGGCGCCCGCGCCCGGATCGCCGGGGCTGAGGCCGCCCGCGCCACCTGGTTGAATCAGCTGCCGACCGGGAACACCGCCGAACAGGTCGAAATCGCCGCCACCTGCGCGCCCGGCGCCGACGGAGTGCTGACCTTTCACCCGGTGCGCTATTCCCTGGGCGTGGGCTGTTCGCGCAATTGCCCGCCGCAGGAGCTGGCGGCGCTGGTAGGGGACATGCTGCGCGATGCCGATGTCGCGCCGGGGGCCATTGCCGCCGTGCATTCCATCGACGTGAAGGGCGATGAACCGGCGGTGATCGCGCTGGCCCGTGCGCTGGACCTGCCGCTGCGGCTGTTCACCGCCGCCGAGCTGGAAGCAGAGGCCCCGCGCCTGGCGACCCCCTCCGATGTCGTCTTTGCCGAGGTCGGCTGCCACGGTGTGGCCGAGGGCGCGGCGCTGGCGGGTGCGGGTGCTTCCGGCACGCTGGACTGGCCCAAGCGCAAGACCGCCAACGCCACCTGCGCGCTGGTCCAGGTGCCGCAGGTGATCACCGCCCCGCGCGGACGGGCGCGCGGGCGGTTGTCGATCGTGGGCATCGGGCCGGGGCAATCGGCCTGGCGCACCCCCGAGGCCTCGCGCCTGCTGGCGGAGGCGGAGGAACTGGTGGGCTATGGTCTCTACATTGATCTGCTGGGGCCGCTGGCCCATGGCAAGACGCGCAGTGATTTCCCGCTGGGCGGGGAGGAAGACCGCTGTCGCCACGCGCTGGAGCGCGCGGGGGGGGGGCGCGACGTCGCGCTGGTCTGTTCGGGCGATGCGGGGATCTATGCCATGGGGGCGCTGGTCTTTGAACTGCTGGATCGCGGCGCGGCGTCGGGGGGTGTCAGCGATGCCGCGCGGCGGGTGGAGGTCGTTTGCGCCCCGGGTGTCAGTGCCCTGCAAGGGGCGGCGGCACGGGCGGGCGCGCCGCTGGGCCACGATTTCTGCGCCATCTCCCTGTCCGACCTGCTGACCCCGCGCGACGATATCCTGCGCCGGCTGCGCGCGGCGGCGGAGGGGGATTTCGTCATCGCCTTCTACAACCCCGTCAGCCGCACCCGCCGTACCCTTCTGGCCGAGGCGCGCGACATCCTGCTGCGCCATCGGCCTGCCGATACGCCGGTGATGCTGGCCTCCAACCTGGGTCGGGCGGAGGAGAAGCTGCGCTATCGCCGGCTGGACGCGCTGGAGGTGGACGAGGTCGACATGCTGACCGTGGTGCTTGTGGGGTCGTCGAACTCCCGGCTGGCGCAGCGGGGCGACGGGCCGCGCATGTTCACCCCGCGCGGCTATGCCCGGCGGATCGACGGTGATCTGCGGGCGGTGGGGAACCGGCATCTCGGGGTGGAGGCATCGGCGGAACCTGTTCGCGAAAAGACGAAGGAAGCAGGGGCATGAAGGTCTATTTCATCGGCGCGGGGCCGGGCGACCCCGAATTGCTGACCCTGAAGGCGCAGCGCCTGATCGGGGCGTGTCCCGTCTGCCTCTATGCCGGCAGCCTGGTCCCGGCCGAGGTCGTGGCCGGTGCACCCACGGGCGCGCGGGTTCTGGACACCGCGCCGCTGACGCTGGACGACACCCATGCGGAGATCCTGGCCGCCCGCGACCGCGGGGAGGACGTCGCCCGTGTGCATTCGGGCGATCCGTCTCTCTATGGGGCCATCGCGGAACAGGTGCGCCGCCTGCGCGCCGATGGCATCCCCTACGAGATCATCCCCGGCGTCCCGGCCTATGCCGCCGCCGCCGCCGCCCTGGGACAGGAGCTGACGGTGCCGGAAGTGGCGCAAAGCATCGTGCTGACCCGCGTCAGCATGAAAAGCACCGCCATGCCGGAGCGCGAGACGCTGGAGAATTTCGCCCGCACCGGTGCCACGCTGGCCATCCATCTGGGCGTGCGCAACCTGCGCGAGATCGAGCGGCAGCTGGCCCCGCATTACGGCCCCGATTGCCCGGTGGTGGTCGCCTATCGCGTCGGCTGGCCGGACCAGATGTTCATCCGGGGAACGCTTGCCGATATCCAGGCCAAGGTCCGGGCAGAGAAGATCACCCGCACCGCGCTGATCCTGGTCGGGCCGGTGCTGGGAGAAATCCGGGATTTTCGCGATTCGGCGCTTTATGATGCGGCGATCCCACATGTGCTGCGTCCGCGTGTCACCGTCCCCCGCTGAGCGCGTGCGCGGGGCGGCGGGCCTTGCAGGACAGGGCCGCATGCCGAGACCGGTGAAACTTTAATGAAACTACCGGGAAATTCGCCGGTCCCCAGCTTGACCTGACGGGCCGGACGGCCAATTCTGCAAGGACCGCGCTCCGCGTCGGGGCCGTGACCACGGGGGCTGCCATGACCACCTATCTTTCCGAGGAACTGCGCGCCGGGCTCGAAGCCGCGCGCAAGAAGGCGTTGAAGAAATCGTCCCGCCTGCGCGTCCACGTGGGAGAGGAACGGTTTCGCGTGCTGCGGATGGAGGAAAACGGCTTCACCGTCGACCTGGAGGACGCGCCACGCCTGCGCGGTTTGGTGGACCTTTATGACGGCGGCAAATGGCTGTGCCAGTGCCTGATCGTCGCGTCCGAGGAAGACGGCAGCGAAATGCGCTACGAGTTCAAGCGCAACACCGCCGCCACCGACCGCGCGCCGCTGGATTTCTTCCGGGACGAAAACGCGCCGATCGCATTGCTGGGCTCCTCCTGATCCGGACCTTGGGTCGGACCCTGGCCCAGACCTTCACACTCGGCAGGGGCCGCCATGGCGGCCTGGCGACGTATCACCATTTGACACTGCAAGCCCGCCCATGCATCGTGCGGAGGTAGGACGCGCCCGTGGGGCCGCTGGCCGGTTTCGAAGGCCCCGGCCCGGCAGGGCAGGGCCATCCGACCGACCGCCCCCGAGGCGCTGTCAGGACGATGGGAGGAGACCCGAATGACCTTTATCAAGACCAGCCTGCGCGGCCTTGCGGCCGGCGCGCTCGTGGCCGGGTTCGGCACCGCCGCCCTGGCGCAGGATGTCACCCTGAAGATGCACCAGTTCCTGCCCGCGCAGGCCACCGTGCCGAAGATGATCCTGGACGTCTGGGCCGACAAGGTGGAAGCCGACAGCGATGGCCGGATCAAGGTGGATCGCTACCCCTCCATGCAACTGGGCGGCAGCCCGCCGCAGCTGATCGACCAGGCGATCGACGGCATTGCCGACGTGGTCTGGACCCTGCCGGGCTACACCCCCGGGCGCTTCTCCTCGACCGAGGTGTTCGAACTGCCGTTCATGATGACCGATGCGGAGGCAACCAGCCGCGCCTATTGGGAATATGCCGAGAAACACATGATGGACACCGAGTTCGCCGAGCTGAAGATGCTGGGCCTCTGGGTGCATGGGCCGGGGGTGATCCATTCCTCTGACCCGGTGGCGGAACCGGCGGACCTGAACGGCGTGAAGCTGCGCGCGCCGACGCGGATGACCAACCAGCTGTTCACCCAGCTGGGCGCCACCACCGTGGGGATGCCCGTTCCCGCCGTGCCGGAGGCGCTGTCGAAAGGTGTGATCGACGGCACCGTCATCCCGTGGGAGGTCACTTCTTCCCTCAAGGTCGGGGAGCTGGTGGGCAACCACACGGAGTTCGGCGGAGAAAGCCTGTATACCGCGACTTTCGTCTTTGCGATGAACAAGGCCAAGTATGACAGCCTGCCCGATGACCTGAAAAAGGTGATCGACGACAATTCCGGTGCCGATCTGTCGGCCTTTGCCGGAAAGACGATGCAGGATGCCGATGCCCCGGCCCGCCAGGTGGCCGCCGACCTTGGCAACAACATCATCACCCTGACGCCGGAGCAGGTGCAGGTGTGGCGGGATGCCTCCGCCGGGATCGAAGAAGGCTGGATCGAGGAAATGACCGCCAAGGGCATGGATGGTGCCGGGCTGGTCGAAGATGCGAAATCCCTGATCGAGACCCACACCAAGTAACCGGGCCGGGCGCGGGCGTTCGGATCCCGCGCCCGCGCCGTCCCGCCAGTCCCTTCGCCGAAAGCCGTGCAGGTCGCATGCTCCCTGACGGGTCGGCGAGGCCCGGCGATCCCTGATTTGCCCGCACCGGAACCCGACCGCATGTTGCACAACCTGTTTCGCACCATCGCGAGCGCCATGGCTGTTCTGGGCGGCATCGTCCTGACCGCGCTGATCCTGCTGACCTGCCTGTCGGTCCTGGGCCGGGGCGGCAACACCTTCGCCCATTGGGAGACGCTGGAGCAGGGCTTGCCCGCCCTGTCGAACTGGCTGATCGCCAGCGGCATCGGCCCGGTCAAGGGCGATTTCGAACTGCTGGAGGCCGGGGTGGCCTTTGCCATCTTTGCCTTCCTGCCCTGGTGCCAGGTGACCGGGGCCCATGCCTCGGTCGATATCTTCACCTCCCGCCTGCCGAAGCCTGCGAACCGTGCGCTGACCCTGCTGTGGGACACCATCTTTGCCCTTGCGCTGGTTGTCATCGCCTGGCGGCTCTATGACGGGATGGCGGGCAAGATGCGCTATGGCGAGACGACGTTCATCCTGCAATTTCCGGTCTGGTGGGCCTATGCCGCCAGCTTTGCCGCCGCGTCGGTCGCGGCCGTGGTCGGGGTGCATGTCGCCCTGGTTCGGCTACGCGAATTGACCACGGGCCTTGACATCATCCGCGCCGGGGAGGCGGAGCTGTGACCAATTTCGAGATCGGGCTGGCCTCCTTTCCCGTCCTGCTGATGTTGATTTTCCTTCGGATGCCGATCGGGCTGGCGATGTTCTCCGTGGGGTTCGGCGGGCTGTTCCTGGTGACCGACGGCACGCTGGTGCCGCTGGCGAAGTTGAAGTCGGAAACCTATGTCACCTTCTCGTCCTATTCGCTGTCCATCGTGCCGATGTTCCTGCTGATGGGCCAGTTCGCGACGTTGGGCGGGCTTAGTCAATCTCTGTTTCGCGCAGCGGAAAGCTGGCTGGGCCACAAACGCGGCGGCGTGGCGATGGCTGCGGTGGGGGCCTGTGCCGGGTTCGGCGCGATCTGCGGGTCGTCGCTGGCCACGGCGGCAACCATGGGCCAGGTCGCCCTGCCGGAGCTGAAACGCTACGGCTATTCGGGCGGCTTCTCCACCGCGACGCTGGCCGCGGGGGGCACGCTGGGCATCCTGATCCCGCCTTCGGTCATACTGGTGATCTATGCGATCCTGACCGAACAGAACATTGCCAAGCTGTTTCTGGCCGCTTTCATTCCCGGGATATTGGCCGCCATCGGCTACATGATCACCATTTCCATCTACGTGCGGCTGCATCCCGATGCGGCGGGCACCCGGCCGCCGGTGCCGATGGCCGAGCGCATCCGTGCGTTGGTCGATGTCTGGCCCGTCCTGATGGTCTTCCTGGCCGTGGTGGGCGGGATCTACCTGGGCTGGTTCACCCCGACCGAGGGTGCGGCGGTGGGTGCCTTTGGCACCGGGTTGATCGCATTTCTGAACGGTGGGCTGCGGGGGCGGGCCTGGGCGGACAGTTTCCGGGCCACGGCGAAATCCACCGCCATGATCTTCTTCATCGTGCTGGGGGCGGCATTCTACAATGGGTTCCTGGCGCTGACCCAGGTGCCGCAGGAATTGTCACTCTGGGTGGTTGAACAGGGGCTGAACCCCTGGCTGGTGCTCTCGGGGGTCTTGCTGCTCTATCTTGTGTTCGGATGCCTGATGGACAGCCTGTCGATGATCCTGCTGACCATCCCGATCTTCTTTCCCATCGTCTCCGCGTTGGATTTCGGTATGGGAGCGGAGGAATTCGCCATCTGGTTCGGGATCATCGTGCTGATCGTGGTGGAGGTCGGGCTGATCACGCCGCCGGTGGGGATGAACCTGTTCATCATCAACTCCATGGACCGGGAGACGCCGATCGGGCGGACCTATGGCGCGGTGATGTATTTCATCGCCTCCGACATCGCGCGGGTCATCCTGCTGGTGGCGTTTCCGGGGATCACCTTGGTGTTGTTGCGGCTGTTTTACTAGCGCGACACGCAAACGGCCGCCCCCGGAGGGACGGCCGCCCGAATTCAGATGGAGCAGGTCAGTCCAGCAGGCGCCGGGCGATGACCTTGGCCTGAATTTCGGCCGCGCCTTCAAAGATGTTGAGGATCCGCGCATCGCACAGGAGGCGCGACACCGCGTATTCCAGCGCAAAGCCGTTGCCGCCGTGGATCTGCAATGCGTTGTCCGCGCAGGCCCAGGCGACGCGTGCGCCCAGCAGCTTGGCCATTCCGGCTTCCAGGTCGCAGCGGCGGTCATTGTCCTTTTCGAAGGCCGAGAAATAGGTGAGCTGCCGCGCCACCATGATCTCTGCCGCCATCATCGCCAGCTTGCCCGACACACGGGGGAAGGCGATCAGCGCATCGCCAAAGGCCTTGCGGTCCAGCGCATATTGCAGGCCCACATCCAGCGCCGATTGCGCCACGCCGATGGCGCGCGCTGCTGTCTGGATACGCGCGGATTCGAAGGTCTGCATCAGCTGCTTGAAGCCTTTGCCTTCCTCTCCGCCCAGCAGGTTCTCCCCCTTCACATGGAAATTGTCGAAGCCCAGTTCGTATTCCTTCATCCCGCGATAACCCAGAACCTCGATCTCTCCGCCGGTCATGCCGGGGGTGGGAAAGGGGTCGGTATCGGTGCCGGGGGTCTTTTCTGCCAGGAACATCGACAGGCCGCGGTGATCGGTGCTGTCAGGATCGGTCCGGGCCAGCACGGTCATCACATGGGTGCGCGCGGCATGGGTGATCCAGGTCTTGTTGCCGGTGATCTTGTAATCGTCGCCGTCCTTCACCGCGCGTGTCCGCAGGGAGGCAAGGTCAGAGCCGGTGTTGGGTTCGGTGAAAACGGCGGTGGGCAGGATCTCTCCGCTGGCGATGCGGGGCAGCCAGTGGGATTTCTGGTCGTCGGTGCCGCCGCACAGGATCAGCTCGGCCGCGATTTCCGACCGGGTGGCGAGGGAGCCGACGCCGATATACCCGCGCGACAATTCCTCGGACACCACCACCATCGAGGCCTTGGACAGGCCAAATCCGCCAAGGTTTTCCGGGATGGTCAGGCCGAAGACGCCCATTTCGGCCAGCTCTCCGATGATCTCCATCGGGATCAGCTCGTCCTTCAGGTGCCAATCGTGGGCATGGGGTTCGACCTTGTCCACGGCATAGCGCCGGAACTGGTCGCGGATCATCTCCAGCTCTTCATCCAGGCCGGAGGCGCCGAACATGGTGGTGCCCTGCTGTTCGACCATCAGTTCGGCCAGCCGGCTGCGCGCCGCCTGCGAATTGCCGTGCCGGCACAGGGTCTCCACCGCGTCGGTCGTCAGGGGGGATTCGTCCTGCGCATCGAGACCCAGATCATGCAGGCGCACGATCTCGTTCTGGGACATCTGAATGCCACCGCGCATCTGCCAGAGGTATTCGCCAAAGGCGATCTGGTGCAACAGCTGCTCTGTCTCGCCGAAGCTGCCGTCGGCGGACAGGCGTTCGGCCCATTTCTGCATCTGGCGCAGGGATTCGACATAGGTCGCCAACCAGGCCAGCCCGTGGGTCGCCGTTTGCTGCGCATCGACCAGCGCGTTGGACACCCGGCCGTCGCGTTCGACCATGGCGCGCACGCGGGCGCGGGCGGTGGTCAGGATGGTCTCCGCCGGGGCGATTGCCGCTGCGGTCAGCGCCAGAAGGTCGGGAAGGATCGCGCCCCTGGCGCCCTTCGGGTCCGTTCCGTCATGTGCCATGAAAATCCCCTTTTGCATCTCTTGGACGATTTGGGCCGGGTCTATCCACTTCGCAGGTGCAGCGCAACAATTTTGCTACATGCTGCGTTGTGGCGATGTAAAGTTGCGCGAAGGATTTGGCGCTGGCGCATCCTTGGCGGAGTGGTAAAGCATCGCCATGGACAGTATTCTTCCCGGCCTCAGCCCCGCCGCCTTTGCCCTGTGTCTCCTGATCGGCCTGGTCGCCGGCGTGATCAAGGGGATGGTCGGCTTTGCCATGCCGATGATCATGATTTCCGGCCTTGGCTCCATCGTCGGGCCGGAATGGGCGCTGGCCGGGCTGGTGATCCCGACCCTGCTGACCAATGGCTGGCAGGCCCTGCGGCAAGGGATGGGGGAGGCCTGGTCCTCGGTCAAGCGGTTCCGGGTGTTCCTGTTGGTCGGGCTGGTGGCGCTGTTGATCTCCGCCCAGTTGGTGCGGGTGCTGTCGGCCGAGGCGATCCTGCTCATGATCGGCCTGCCCATCGTGATCTTCGCCATTACCCAATTGATCGGCCTTCCGCTGAAGCTGTCGGGTGCGCCATCGCTGAAGGTGGAGGTCGGCGTTGCCTCCTTCGCCGGGTTCATCGGCGGGTTCTCCGGAGTCTGGGGGCCGCCGACCGTCGCCTACCTGACCGCACTGGACACGCCCAAGGCCGACCAGGTGCGGGTGCAGGGGGTGATCTACGGGCTGGGTGCGGTGGCGTTGTTCTTTGCGCATGTAGGATCGGGGGTCATCCGGTGGGAGACGCTGCCGTTCTCCCTGTCGCTGGTGCCCGTGGCGCTGATCGGCATGACCATCGGCTTTGCCGTTCAGGACCGGATCGACCAGGCGGCGTTTCGCAGGGCGACGCTGGCGGTCTTGCTGATCGCTGGCGGGAACCTGGTGCGCCGGGGGCTTGGGCTGTGAGGGCGGGACCGCCCTGAGCGGGCGGTGCCTCCGGCGGCGGTATTTGACGCCCGAAGGGGCGCGGCGTCGGATCAGGACAGCAGCTGTTGGCCAAAGCAGAGGTCGATGGCGGCGGGGGCCTGCCGCGGTGGCACGACCTCGAAGCTTTGGCGCAGATAGGTCGTGGTGCCATCCGTGATCTCGAACACCCAGGCGCCGGGGCGCAATTCACGGTCGAATTCGAACTCGAACAGCCGCACCCCGTAATCCGTGCCGATTTCGGCGTTCCAGACCTCACGCGTAACCGCGCGGGGGCCGACGGGCGGATGGGTCAGCACCACGCTGTAGGGGCCGGGCGGAGCGCCGGGTGCCAGGCGGATGCGGATGCCGAAGGACAGGCCGATATGTGCGGGCACGCGGTGGTCGTGCAGGGCGACGCGGTGGTCGCCGTCGATCAGGTTGATCACGCCGCTTTCGGTGCCGGGCGCCGGGGCGGTCCCGGCGGAGGGGATCGGACAGAAGATCCCGGCCTCCGACAATTCCAGGCGAGGGGCGATGAAATCGGCGGATTGCGCCAGGGCGGCTGGGCAGAGCAGACATGCAAACGCCCCGCCGAGACCGGCGAGGCGCAATAGATCGGTACCGAAGGCGCGCCGGAGCATCAGCCGATTGCCGCGGCTTTCACGTCTTCGTCGATATAAGGCAGATACTGGGCGAAATTCTCCGAGAACATTGCGACCAGTTTCGCCGCCTGCGCATCGTAGGCGTCGGCGTCTTCCCAGGTGCGGCGCGGGTCCAGAAGGACTTCGGCCACGCCAGCGACCGACACGGGCACGTCAAAGCCGAAGTTGGGATCCTTGCGGAACTCAGCCTCGTTCAGGGATCCGTCAAGCGCGGCGGTCAGCAGCGCGCGGGTGGCACGGATCGGCATCCGGGAGCCGGTACCATAGGCGCCGCCGGTCCAGCCGGTATTGACCAGCCAGCAGGTCGCGCCGTGCTTGGCGATCTTTTCGCGCAGCAGGTTGCCGTAGACCTCGGGCCGGCGCGGCATGAAAGGTGCGCCGAAACAGGTGGAGAAGGTCGGTTCCGGTTCCGTCACACCGCGTTCGGTGCCCGCGACCTTGGAGGTGAAGCCCGACAGGAAGTGGTACATCGCCTGCGCCGGGGTCAGCCGGCTGATCGGCGGCAGCACGCCGAAGGCGTCGCAGGTCAGCATGATGATGTTCTTGGGATGCCCGCCAAGCGCCGTTTCCGACGCGTTGGAGATGTAGTTCAGCGGGTAGGCGCAGCGCATGTTCGCCGTGAGGCTGTCATCCTCGAAGTCGAGTTCCTTGGTCTCCTCGTCGTAGACCATGTTCTCGATCACCGTGCCGAATTTCGACGTGGTGGCGTAGATTTCCGGCTCCGCCTCGGCCGAAAGGGAGATCGTCTTGGCGTAGCACCCGCCCTCGAAGTTGAAGGTGCCGCGATCGGACCAGCCGTGTTCGTCATCGCCGATCAGCACGCGCTGCGGATCCGCGGACAGGGTGGTCTTGCCGGTACCCGACAAGCCGAAGAACACGGCGCTGTCCACCGGGTTGCCCTGTGCGTGGTTGGCCGAACAATGCATCGGCATCACTCCCTTTTCGGGGAGCAGGTAGTTCAGCAGGGTGAACACGGATTTCTTGTTCTCGCCCGCGTATTCGGTGCCGCCGATCAGGATGATCTTCTTGTCGAAGTTCAAGGCGATGACGGTGTCGGACCGACAATCGTGACGTGCCGGATCGGCCTTGAATCCAGGGCAGTTGATGATGGTGAAATCGGCGACGAAATCGTTCAGCGCCTCGCGCACCGGGCGGCGCAGCAGGTGGCGGATGAACAACGAGTGCCAGGCCAGTTCCGTGACCATGCGGACATTGATCGCATAGGCCGGATCGGCGCCGCCGACCAGATCCTGCACGTAATAGTCCCGCCCCTTCATGTGGGCCAGCATGTCCTGGTGCAGCCTGTCGAACCCTTCGGGCGACATGGCGGCGTTGTTGTCCCACCAGATCGTGTCCGCGACCGTGTCGCTGGCCATGACGTGCTTGTCCTTGGGGGAGCGGCCGGTAAACTTGCCCGTGCTGACCAGCAGGGCGCCGCCATTGCCCAACGTGCCCTCGCCATTCCGCAACGAAGCTTCGACCAGGGCCGGCTCCATCAGGTTGTAATAGACATGGCCCAGCCCTTCGATGCCTTGATCCTCAAGCCGGAAATGCGGGTTCACCCGTCCGAATGCCATTGTGCCATCTCCTGTAGCCGCGACCGCGCGGCGGTCCTCCGTAGGGGCGTGGGAAAACGCCCGATCGGCCCTGTAGCAAGGCCGATAGCGCGGCTCTTAACACGTTGGTTCGGCACATGAACAGGCCGGTCTTGGACGTTAGCGCAACCAAATTCGGAATGCCGCAAGGGGCAGGAAACCTCTGCCGCCGAACGGAAATTCGCAGCGGAATTCAGGCTTTGCTAAGACATTTTGGCCACATTTGGCTCCGGCTCGGTCGCGCGAATCGCAGAAGGCCATTGCTAGGCAAGGGGAAAAAGGCGAATACTCATGAAAAAAATAATCGGGCAAGTGCAGTATAGGGAAACCCAAGATGTCCAAGATCGCCCTCGTGGACGATGACAGGAACATTCTGACATCCGTCGCCATCACGCTGGAGGCCGAAGGCTTCGACGTGGAAACCTACAGCGACGGTCAGGCCGCCCTGGACGCGTTCAACAAGAAGCTCCCGGACATGGCTGTCCTGGATATCAAGATGCCGCGTATGGACGGGATGGACCTGTTGCAGCGCCTGCGGCAGAAAACCCAGATGCCGGTCATCTTCCTGACCTCCAAGGATGACGAGATCGACGAGGTTCTGGGCCTGCGCATGGGCGCCGACGACTACGTGAAAAAACCATTTTCGCAGCGTCTGTTGGTGGAACGTATCCGCGCGCTGCTGCGGCGCCAGGACGCGATCGACGGTGACATCGTCGGCGATACCGAAGAGACCAAGGTGATGGAACGCGGACAGCTGCGGATGGATCCGCTGCGCCATTCGGTGACCTGGAAGGGCAACGACGTCTCCCTGACCGTGACCGAATTCCTGCTGCTTCAGGCGCTGGCGCAGCGCCCCGGTTTCGTCAAGAGCCGCGACCAGCTGATGGACGTCGCCTATGACGATCAGGTCTACGTGGATGACCGCACCATCGACAGCCATATCAAGCGGCTTCGCAAGAAGATGCGAACCGCCGATACGGAGTTCTCCGCGATTGAGACACTCTATGGCATCGGGTACAGATACAACGAAGAGTGATGGCACTCGCAGAGAGGATCCGCTTGCGCGACGACGCCCCTGAAAAGAGCGGTGATGTCGTTCTGGGTGACGACTTCGTCGCGCCCAGTGGCGTTGTCGAGGAAGAGCTGCGCGTTCGGCGGGAACGGCGCGGCTTCTTCTCGTTGAAGGCCTCGCCGCTGACGCGCAAGATCATCATCTTCAACCTGATCGCCCTGAACGTGCTGGCGGCCGGGATCCTTTATCTGAACTCCTCCAGGGAATCGCTGGTGGCGGAGCGTGAACGCGCCCTGCGCAGCGAGGCGCAGCTGATTTCCGACGTGTTCGAGGCCCAGTTGCCGGAGGCCGCGCCGCGCCTGACCTCCGCCAATGCGCCGGGGGTGAACCAGACTCTTTCGGCGCTGGATCTGCGACCGGGCTTGCGGCTGTTCATCTTCGATGGCGACGGCGTGCTGGTCGGCCAATCGCAAAGCGACAGCATTCCCGACCTGCCCGAGGACGCGACCCATATCAGCGACTTTCTCAACCTGCTGTGGACCGGGATCACCCAGGTGTTTTCCTCTGGCCGGGTCGATCCGGTGTTGACCACCCCCGAGGCGCAGGCCCGCGACATGGCCGGACCGGCGATGCGGAACGGCACCCGCACCACCACGGCGCGCGGCGCCGATGGCAGTTTCTTTACCGCCGCGGCACCGATCGCGCGCAACGGACAGGTGATCGGTGCCGTGGCGCTGGCCTCCTTTGCGGGGGAGATCGACGCCACCGTCCGGGCGGAGCGGGAACGGGTGCTGCAAATGTTCGTCATCGCGACCCTGGTCTCCATCGGGTTGAGCCTTGTGCTCGCCTCCACCATCGCCAACCCCTTGTCGGATCTTGCCGCCGCCGCCGAGCTGGGGGGCAGCCGGGACAATCACCGCGTCTCCCCCTCGCGCATCCGGATCCCGGATTTGACCGCGCGCCCGGACGAGATCGGGCGCCTGTCGGGGGCGCTGCGCGGGATGGTGGCTGCGCTATACGAACGTATTGATGCGAATGAACAATTCGCCGCCGACGTCGCGCATGAGATCAAGAACCCGCTGGCCTCCCTACGCTCGGCTGTGGGCACTTTGCGGCTGGCAAAGCGGGACGACCAGCGCGCGCAGCTGCTGGATGTCATCGAACATGACGTGCGGCGGCTGGACCGGTTGGTGAGCGATATTTCCAATGCCTCCCGTCTCGACAGCGAACTGGTGAAGGAAGAGGAAGAGCAGTTCGACCTGCTCAAGATGCTTGACGGGATCTGCCGCTACCTGGGCGATCAGGCGGGCGGCAAGGGCGTGGATTTCATTACCGATCTGCCCAGCGGCCCCATCGTCCTGCGCGGGCTGGAGGCCCGGCTGGCGCAGGTCTTCGTCAACCTGATCACCAACGCGACATCGTTCTGCGAGGATGGCGACGCGATCCGCGTCTGGGCGCGCCGGCGGGAGAACCGCGTTCTGATCGTGGTAGAAGACACCGGGCCGGGCATACCCGACCAATCACTGCAAAAGATCTTCAAACGGTTCTATTCCCACCGTCCGGCAACGGACTTCGGGAACAATTCCGGCCTGGGCCTGGCGATTTCCAAGCAGATCGTGGAGGCGCATGGCGGCGTGATCTGGGCGGAGAACATCCGCCCCACCGATGCCGACATCACCTCCGAACCGCTGGGCGCACGGTTTGTTGTCGGCCTGCCGATCTGATCCCATGGGGGCGCATCCTGTCCCGCCCGGCCCTGCCAGACCCGCGCTATGCCTGCACGGCAGCTGCGTCGCGGCCGACGGGCGCGGGCTGCTGATCCGGGGCGCCTCGGGGCGCGGAAAATCCGCGCTGGCGCTGGAGTTGATCGGATTGGGCGCCGATCTTGTCGCCGACGACCGCACTGACCTGACCTGCGATGGCGCCCGGATCATCGCCAGCGCTCCCGCCGCCCTGCGTGGCCTGGTAGAGGCCCGCGGCCTGGGCCTGCTGCGTGCCGATCACCGGCCCGCCGCCCCGCTGGTCGCCATCCTGGACCTGGACGCGGAAGAACCGGAACGCCTGCCGCCGCATCGCACCACCGACCTGCTGGGCGTTACCCTGCCGCTGATCCGGGGATATCACAATGGCGGGATGCGCATTCCAGCGCCGGCCATTCTGCAATATCTGCGTAAGGGGCGCGCGGCATGACACCCAGGCCGCGCCAGAGGACAGGATCGTGAACGCGGAAGCAGAAACAGGCGCCCTGACGCCGCCACGCGGTGGAACCTCGCTGGTGATGGTCACCGGCCCGGCCGGGGCTGGCCGTACCACGGCCATCCGCGCGCTGGAGGATATCGGGTTCGAGGCGATCGACAACCTGCCCTTGCGCCTGCTGCCCGCCCTGCTGGCCAATGCCCCGGCGCGGCGTCCGATCGCCCTGGGCGTTGATCCGCGCAACCGTGACTTTTCGGCCCAGGGATTGGCCGACGCGATGGAGGAATTGTCCCGCCACGCCGAATTGCAGCCGCAGATCCTGTACCTGGATTGCCGCGCCGACGTGTTGTTGCGCCGGTTCTCGGAAACGCGGCGGCGCCACCCCATGGCGCCCGCTGAAACGCCATCCGACGGGATCGCGCGGGAATTCGACCTGCTGGAGCCGATCCGCTCCAGCGCCGACATCCTGATCGACACGTCGGAGCTGACCCCTCATGATCTGCGCGCGGAGGTCGAGCGCCTGTTCGCCGGCCGCGACGGCGCGCCGCTGGCGCTGTCGGTGCACAGCTTCAGCTACAAGCGCGGAATGCCGCGCGGTCTGGACATGGTGTTTGACGTCCGGTTCCTGCGCAACCCATACTGGGTGCCGGAACTGCGCGGGCTGAACGGCACGTCGCAGGCGGTGCAGGCCCATGTGGCGGGCGATCCGCGCTACGATGATTTCCTGAGCCGGGTCACCGATCTGACGGTCAGCCTGCTGCCCGCCTACCGTGCGGAGGGAAAGGCCCATCTGGGCATCGGCTTTGGCTGCACCGGGGGTCAGCATCGTTCCGTCACTTTGGCGGAAACCCTAGGCGCTGCCCTTGCACAGGCGGGCTGGCAGGTGTCTATAAGACACCGAGAACTGGAACGGCGCAGGTCCGGGGGCGCGGCATGAGCAGCGCCCTCCAACCCACAGGAGCCCCGATCTTGATTGGCATCGTGATTGTCGCGCATGGCGGGCTGGCCCGAGAATACAAATCCGCCGTCGAACACGTCGTGGGGGAGCAGAGCAACATCGTCGCCATCGCGATCGAGGTGAACTGCGACCGTGGCGACAAGCAGCGGGAGATCTGCGATGCCGCCGATCAGGTCGATCAGGGCGGCGGTGTCGTGGTGGTGACTGACATGTTCGGCGGTTCTCCGTCGAACCTGTCGCTGCTGGCCTGCCGGCCCGAGGATCGGCGAATCCTCTACGGCGCGAATCTGCCGGCGCTGATCAAGCTGGCCAAATCACGCCACCTGACGCTGCCCGATGCCGTGCGTGCCGCGACGGAAGCCGGACGCAAGTATATCGACAGCCGCAACCTCAGCGGTCTTTGACCCGACGTTAGATTACCCGGAGGCCTGAACATGAACGGATCGGTCACGCGACGCCTGACCATCGTCAACGAAAAGGGCCTGCACGCCCGTGCCTCTGCCAAGTTGGTGGAGGTGGTCGAAGGCTTTGATGCGCGCGCGGAAGTCCGCCGCGAGGGGATGTCGGCGGGCGGTGACAGCATCATGGGCCTTTTGATGTTGGCAGCCGCCAAGGGAAGCACTATTGAAATCGAAACCTCCGGCCCCGATGCCGCGGCTTTGGCAGATGCGCTGGACGCCCTGGTCTCTGACCGCTTCGGGGAGGACATGTGACACGCCAGGGATGGGCGCGCTGCGCCTTCTCCCCGTGAAAGGGCAAGGTACAAGTCTTTGGTAGATCAGACGCACAATCAGGCTGATCGGAAGACGGTGACGTTCACCAAGTACGATCGCCGGTCCCTGACCTATTCCACCACCTTCGAGGATCCGCTGCGGCGGGAAATCGTGCGGACGATGGAATGGTTGACGGGGAAGATCACGATCCTTCGCCTGATCCGCAAGTTCGAGAAACAAGGCGCGCCGCAGGGGCAGGCCTTCTGGCGGGCCTCGCTGGACGTGATGGGCATTCCGCTGCTCACGCCCGAGGAACAGCTGGCGCGCATCCCGACCGACGGGCCGGTGGTGGTGGTGGCCAATCATCCCCATGGCATGGTCGATGGCATGATCCTGGCCGATCTGATCGGGCGCGTCCGGTCGGATTACAAGATCCTGACCCGCGCCCTGCTGACCGGCATCGACGAAATCGCCTCCAGCTACATGATCCCGGTGCCGTTCCCTCATGACGCGGATGCGCAGCGCAAGAGCGTTGAGATGCGGGCCAAGGCAATGGCTCACCTGAAAGAGGGCGGGCTCGTCGCGCTGTTCCCTTCGGGGGTGGTGGCGGCGTCGGAAACCATGTTCGGCCCGGTGATCGAAGCGGATTGGAACGTGTTCACCGCGCAGATGATCCGCCGCTCCGGCGCGCGGGTGGTGCCGGTGTTCTTTCCCGGCAACAATTCGCGCTGGTACCAGATCGCCAACCAGCTATCGCCGATCCTGCGTCAGGGCCTGCTGCTGCACGAGATCGTGCACAGCCTGAACAAACCCCAGACCCCTGTCGTGGGGCAGCCCCTGCGCGAGGCGGAGATGGCCCAGCTGAAGACCGATCCGCGCGGTTTCATGGCCTGGCTGCGCGAACATACGCTGGGCCTGAAGGACTGATCTTCGGGAATTGACGACGCGCGCGCCGATGCGGGCGGGTGCGGCGCGGCCGCTCCGGTCAGCTGCGCAGCATTCGGAACGCGGCCGAGGCCAGCCAGCCCGCCGCAATCGCGATGGCCAATGACAGCAGCCCGTACAGAAACGGCTGTTGCTGCGACAGGTTGAACAGCCAGCGTTCCAGCCCGACCTTGTTGACGTTGATCGCCGTCTCGTAGGTGTTCACCACCCGCCGATCGCGGGTCAGGTGGACGCGGGCGCTGTAGGTGCCTTCGGTCAGGTTGGCGGGCAGGGTGATGGCGGTGCGGAACAGGGTCTGCCGGTCGACCTGCACCTGGCTTTCCAGCATCTGGTAGCTCGCGGATTTGGACCGGATGCGGATCAGCGCCTCCAGGAACTGATCCTCGTCGGTCACTGTCTCGGCCGAGGTGATGGAGCGGACGGCCTTGGGGATGGTGATCCGGTGGCGCAGGTTTTCCGTGGCCGACAGGATGTCCTCAACCGGGGCGGAGGTCGCGATGGCGTAAAAGCTGGGGGCCTGGTAGATCGTCACGTTGTCCGCGTTTACCCAGATCCCGGCGCGCCGCTCCTTGCGGTGGACGCGCAGCGCGCGATGCGGCCCCTCCAGCGTGATGATGACGCCCAGCGGCTCGTCCAGGATCGGGCTTTCGCGGCGCACTGCCCCAAAGATCAGGATTTCCGAACCGTCGAAATTCGCCGTGATCGCGACGCGGTTCTGGCTGAGGCCCAGCACGGCCTCCTCCTCCGCCGCGGCCCAGAGAGGGCGGCACAGGGTGAATACCAGAAGAAGGAGAATGCGCAGCGCCATCTCAGACCCCGACCGGCCCGATGGAATAGATTTCGCCCGGCGGCAGCAGCAGGTCCAGCGCCAGCTTGCCACAGACGGCCAGTACCAGCGCGGCCAACAGGATGCGCAGCTGTTCGGCCTTCATCCGGGCGCCGATCTGGGTGCCGAATTGCGCGCCCACGACACCGCCGATCAACAGCACGACCGCCAGCGCCATGTCCACGGTCTGGTTGGTCGTGGCGTGCAGCAGGGTGGTGAAGGCGGTGACAAAGATGATCTGGAACAACGACGTGCCCACCACCACCTTGGTGGGCATCCCCAGCACGTAGATCATCGCGGGCACCATGATGAACCCGCCGCCCACGCCCATGATCGCCGACAGGATGCCGACGAAGAAGCCGACCAGCACCGGCGGAATGACCGAGATATAAAGCCCGGAGACCCGGAACCGCATTTTCAGCGGCAAGGCATGGACCCAGTAGCGTTGCCGCCGTTTGGGTTTCGTGCCCGTGCCGGGACGGTAGGGGGTGCGGGCGCGTCGCAGGGCCCGCAGGCTTTCCACGAACATCAGCGCACCGACAATGCCCAGGAACACGACGTAGCAAAGGTTCACCAGCAGATCGACCTGGCCGAGTTGACGCAGGTAGTTGAACACCACCACGCCAATTCCCGCACCGGCCAGACCGCCGGTCAGCAGCACGGTGCCCATCTTCAGATCCACCGTGCGCCGCTTGAGATGCGCCAATACCCCCGAGATGGAAGACGCCACGATCTGGTTCGCGCTGGTGGCCACGGCCACGGCGGGCGGGATGCCGACAAAGAACAGCAGTGGCGTGATCAGGAACCCGCCTCCGACGCCGAACATGCCGGACAGCACTCCGACCAGCCCGCCGATCCCCAGCAGCAGGAAGAAGTTGACCGAGACCTCGGCTATCGGGAGGTAGATCTGCATGACGCTCAGTAGCCCGAAATGCCGCGCCGCCGCAACTGGACGCTTTGGGAATCTGCGCGCTCAGCGTTCCTTTACATAAGGCTGGCCACCGGCGCGGGGGGGAATGGCGCGACCGACGAACCCGGCCAGAATGACGATGGTCAGGATATAGGGCAGGGCGTCCATGAATTGCACCGGGATCACGAAATCACCGATGTCGATGTTCTGATACCGCACCGCAACCGCCTGAAGCAGCCCGAACAACATGGTGGAGGCCAGCGCATACCAGGGCCGCCATTTGGCAAAGATCAGCGCCGCCAGCGCGATGTAGCCCCGGCCGGCTGTCATGTCCTTGACGAACCCGGCTTGCAAGGCAGTGGCCAGGTAGGCGCCCGCGATCCCGCACAGCAGCCCGCAGATCGCGACGGCGGCAAAGCGCAGCCCGACGACAGAGACCCCGGCAGTGTCCACGGCGGCCGGGTTTTCGCCCACGGCGCGCAGGCGCAGGCCGAACCGGGTGCGGTAGAGGATCCACCAGGTCAGCGGCACCGCCAGGAAGGCGACATAGACCAGCACCGTATGGCCCGAGATCAGATCATGGTAGAGCGGCCCGAGGACGGGCACGTCGCGCAGCGTGTCGGCCAGCGGCAGGGTGATCGGCGGGAACCGCGCATCGCCCAGCGGCGGGGTGCGGCCCCCCTGCGCGAACCAGTCTTCCGCCACCAGGACCGTGGCGCCGGCGGCCAGGAAGTTGATCGCCACCCCGGAAATCAGTTGGTTCCCGCGAAAGGTGATGGAGGCCAGCCCATGGATTGCCGACAGCACCATGGACGCCGCGATCCCGGCCAGCAGGCCCAGCATCACGCTGCCCGACAGCACCGCCACCGCAGCGGAGAAGAAGGCCGCGGCGAGCATCTTGCCCTCCAGCCCGATGTCAAAAATCCCGGCGCGTTCGGAGAACAGACCGGCAAGGCAGGCCAGCAGCAGTGGCGTGCCCAACCGGACGGTGGAATCGAGGATTTGCAGGATCGTCTGGAAGTCCATGGATCAGACCTTTGTAGTGGCCAGCTTGACCGCGAAGAAGGTGAAGAACACGCCCAGTGTCGCCTCCACGCCCCGACGGGCGCGGGCGTAAAGGGCGCGGAACGGTGCAGAAGACAGCAGCAGCGCCCATAGCGCATGCCCGCCGAAGGAGATGCAGAAGGCCCCGGCCACGAACAGCGCGATCATTGGCGCCGGGGCATCTCCGACACCGCCGACGGCGGCAACGGCGATCCAGAACAGGATCGCCTTGGGGTTGGTCATCTGCATGGCGAAGCCCAGCCCGATATCGCCCGCGCGTCCTGTGGCGGGGGCGGCGACATCGGCCAGCCGGGGCGGGTGCGCGGCCTTGCGGAAGGATTGCCAGGCCAGCCACAGCAGATAGGCGGCGCCGGCGATCTTGATCGCGATCATGGCGATGCGCGCCTCTGCCAGCAGGGTGGCCAGCCCGACCGCCGTGGCCAGTGCCAGCAGCACCGCCGCCGCGCCGATCCCCAGACACAGGCCCAGGGCGGGGGCCCGGCCACGGGCCGTGGCCACGCCCAGAATCAGCATCACCCCCGGTCCGGGGGAGGCGACTCCGGCGGCCTGCACCGACCAGGCCAGAAGAAGTTGCGGCAGGTGCTCGGCCAGCATCAGGCGTCCTTCCGGCGCAGGGCCATGAACAGTTTTTCCAGCGGGATGCGCACCATGTTGTCCAGCGCCCCGGTGAACAGGATCACCAGCGCCTGGATCACCACGATCAACTCTCGCGGGATGTTGGTCCACAAGGCCAGTTCGGCGCCGCCCTGATACAGGAACCCGAAGAGGATCGCGGCCAGCAGCACGCCGAACGGATGGTTGCGCCCCATCAGCGCCACCGCGATCCCGATAAAGCCCGCGCCTTCGGTGGAGTTCAGGATCAGGCGTTCGGCCTCCCCCTGGGTGGTGTTCACGGCCATCATGCCCGCCAGCGCCCCGGAAATCAGCATGGAAACGATGATGATGCGCGACGGCGAGATCCCGGAATAGCGCGCGCCGGATTCCGAATGCCCCTGGGCGCGGATCTCGTAGCCCAGCGGTGTGCGCCAGATCAGCAGCCAGACCAGCACGCAGGCCAGCAATGCCAGGAAGAAGGTGACATTGGCCGGTGCGCCCCGGAACAGGATCGTCTCGCCAAAGGAGAACATGTCGCGGAACGTCGGCAGATGCGTCGGTTCGGGGAATTTTGCCGTCGCCGGGTCCATCGCGCCCACCGGGCGCAGCAGGTTCACCAGGATGTAGTTCAGGAAAGCGGCGGCGATGAAGTTGAACATGATCGTGGTGATCACGATATGGCTGCCGCGTTTGGCTTGCAGATAGGCCGGGATCAGCGCCCAGAGCGCACCAAACACAGCCGCCCCGACCGAGGCGCCCAGGATCGCCAGCGACCAATGCGGCCAGGGGATGTAGAGACACATCAGCGCCACGCCCAGCCCGCCCAGCGTCGCCTGCCCCTCGCCGCCGATGTTGAACATCCGGGCGTGAAAGGCCACCGCGACCGCCAGGCCGGTGAACATGAAATTGGTCGCGTAATACAGCGTATAGCCCCACCCGGCGGACCGCATCAGCGCACCGTCGATCATCAGGGTATAGGCCTCCACCGGGTTTTCCCCGATGGCCAGAATGGCCAGGGTGGACAGGATCGCGGCCAGCAGCAGGGAAATCAGCGGGATCAGGACCACGTCGGCCCAGGCGGGCATTCTATCCATTCTGCGGTGTCTCCCCGTGTTCCACCGCGGTCAGGTTTTCCTCGACCGCCTTCCAGTCTTCCTTGCCCGGATCGCCCTCGATCCCGGCCATCAGCAGGCCCAGTTCGCGCTCGTCCGTCTGGGCGGGGTCGCGCAGGCCCATGATCTTGCCGTCGAACATCACCGCGATGCGGTCGGACAGGGACATGATCTCGTCCAGTTCGACAGAGACCAGCAGGATCGCCTTGCCGGCGTCGCGCAGACGGATGATCTCCTGGTGAATGAACTCGATCGCGCCGATATCGACGCCGCGCGTCGGCTGGCCGATCAGCAGCAGGTCGGGGTTCCGCTCGATCTCCCGGGCCAGAACGATCTTCTGCTGGTTCCCCCCCGAGAAATTCTTGGCGGACAGGTTGGGATCGGGCGGGCGCACGTCATAACGTTCCATCATCCCCGCCGCCTCTTCCTGGATGGCGGCGTTGTTCATCAGCGGGCCGGATTGCCAACGCGGATCGCGGTGATAGCCGAAGACACTGTTTTCCCAAGCCGCGTATTCCATGATCAGCCCTTCGCGCTGCCGATCCTCGGGGACGTGGGCGATGCCGCGCGCGCGGCGGGACCGGCCGTCGGAATGGCGGCCCGTCAGATCGATGGCCTGGCCGTTCATGGTGATGGTGCCGGTGGCGCTGGTGACGCCGCCCAGCACCTGCATCAGTTCGGACTGGCCATTGCCGGCCACCCCCGCGATGCCCAGGATCTGCCCGGCCCGCAGGTCGAAGCTGATGCCTTTGACCCGCTCCACGCCCTTGTCGTCGACGACGCGCAGATCCTCGACCGACAGGACCGTCTCTTTTGGTTCGGCGGGCTTCTTGTCCACGCGCAGCAGCACCTTGCGGCCCACCATCAGCTCCGCGAGATGTTCGGGGCTGGTCTCCGACGTCTTGACCGTGGCGGTCATCTCGCCCCGGCGCATCACGCTGACAGTGTCGGTGATCTCCATGATTTCCCGCAGCTTGTGGGTGATCAGGATGATCGTCTTCCCCTCGCGCCGCAGGTTGTCGAGGATGCGGAACAGGTGGTCCGCCTCCGCCGGGGTCAGCACGCCGGTCGGCTCGTCCAGAATCAGGATGTCGGCCTCGCGGTACAGCGCCTTCAGAATCTCGACCCGCTGCTGATGACCGACCGACAGGTGTTCGATCAGCGCGTCGGGATCGACGTTCAGTTCATATTCCGCCGCAAGGCTTTTCAGGCTCTTGCGGGCCTTCGAGATGGAGGGACGCAGCAAGGCGCCGTCTTCGGCGCCCAGGATCACATTCTCCACCACGGAAAAATTCTCGACCAGCTTGAAGTGCTGGAACACCATGCCGATGCCCGCCGCGATGGCGGCCTGGCTGTCGGGGATGTCGGTCTTGCGCCCGTTGATGAAGATCTCTCCCCGGTCGGCCTTGTAAAAGCCGTAGAGGATCGACATCAACGTCGACTTGCCCGCGCCATTCTCGCCGATGATCCCGTGGATCGTGCCGGGCATGACGCGGATCGCGATGTCCTTGTTCGCCTGAACCGGACCGAAGGCCTTGGAAATGCCCTTCAGCTCGATGGCGGGAGGAACGGCGGAGGCAGCCGTTTCCGGCTGCCCCTGTGTTGCGCTGCTGTCCATCGGGATTATTCGACGGGGCAGGTATTGTCGGAGGTGTAATCATGCACCTCGATCTCGCCGGCGGCGATCTTGGCCTTGGCCTCGTCCACCTGTGCGGTCATTTCGTCGCTCACCAGGTCGGCGTTGTGCTCGTCCATGGCGTAGTCGATGCCGCCGTTGCCGACGCCCATCACGTTGATGCCCACTTCCAGCTCGGTGCCGGCGGTCATCGCGTCATAGACGGCATTGTCCACCCGCTTCAGCATGGAGGTCAGGACCTTGCCGGGGTGCAGGTGGTTCTGGTTGCTGTCCACGCCGACGGACAGGATGTCCTCGTCCGCTGCGGTTTGCAGAACGCCGACACCGGTGCCACCGGCCGCCGCATAAATCACGTCCGCCCCGTCGGAGATCTGGGCCTTCGCCAGTTCGGAGCCCTTCACCGGGTCGTTCCATGCGGCGGGGGTGGTGCCGGTCATGTTCTGGATCACGGTCGCGTCGGGGTTCACCGCCTTCACGCCCTGCACATAGCCACAGGCGAACTTGCGGATCAGGGGGATGTCCATCCCGCCGATAAAGCCGACGGTGTCGGTCTCGGAGGCCAGCGCCGCCATCATGCCGACCAGGTAGGAGCCTTCGTGCTCGTTGAACACGACAGAGCGCACATTGGGCTCATCCACCACCATGTCGATGATCGCGAACTTGGTGTCGGGGTAATCGGGGGCGACTTCACCCAGCACGTTGCCGAAGGCAAAGCCGGTCATGACCACCGGGTTGGAGCCGGCTTCGGCGAACCGGCGCAGAGCCTGCTCCCGCTGCGCTTCGGAGGAGAGTTCGATCTCACGGAAAGACCCGCCGGTTTCGTCGGCCCAGCGTTTCGCGCCGTTGAACGCGGCCTCGTTGAAGGATTTGTCGAACTTGCCGCCCAGGTCGAAGATCAGGGCAGGTTCGGCCATCGCGGCGCCGGCGGTCAGGGCAAGCCCGGCGGCGGCGCTCAGGAATTTGGTCATCAGGGTCATCAGGGTCTCCCAGTTGATGCGGGTCTTGTCGGGCGCGTCGGCCCGGCCCGTCTCACAATCGGATCAGGTTGATCACCGTGGATTTAGGACTGACCGCCCTTGGAGGGTCAATAGCAAACTGGGCGACGCAGGGGGAAGGAGGCGCGATTTCGCGCCACGTCACGCCAGGGAAATGCCCATGATTTCAGCGTCCACGCGGCTGCCGTCGGGGGTGCGGTAATATTGCCTCCGACGTCCCGTCACCTGCCAGCCGCAGGCCAGGTAAAGCGTCCGGGCCGCTGAATTTTCCGCGGAGACCTCCAGAAAGGCCGCCGTGGCGCCGCGCGTGCGGGCCTGTTCCGCGAAATCCGCCACCAGCGCACGGCCCAGCCCCCGGCGCCGGGCCACGGGTGCCACGGCCAGGGTCAGCAATTCCGCCTCTCCGGCGATGACGCGGCCCAGCAGGAAGGCATCGGGCGCCTCCAGCAGGAAACAGGAGGCGTCGTTCAGGAAGCTGGCGATCTCGGCGGCCCGCCACGGGCGCGGGGTGGTAAAGGCGGCATGGTGCAGCGCGGCCAGCCGGTCCGCGCGGGCGTCAGCCGCCGTCACGCCACGATCCTGGGGGGCGCATCCCGTGGCGGCGCGGCATCGGCCGGCCTGACGTAGAGCGGCGCCGGCAATGGCGGCATCAGCCCGGCGCGCTGCCAGGTGCCCGCGATCGCCACCAGCCGGGGGCCGATGTCGCGCAGTTGCGCGGGGCAGGGGGCCAGGTTCAGCAGGGCGGCCGTCTCGGCGGCGCGGTGGCCGATGGCGCGCCCGGCAGTTCCCGCGGCGATCAGGTCGGCATCGGGGGCGGCGGGATCGACCAGGCGCGGCGCGCCCGCGCCTTCGGCGGAATAGACCGCCGCATAGGCCAGTTCGCGCGGCGCGGGCAGAGTGATCAGTTCCACCCCGTCGGCGGGTAGGGCAGCGGTGCCGCGCATCAGGTCAAATCCGCTGACCCCGTGCACCGGCAGGTCCAGCGCCAGCGCCAGCCCCCGCGCGGCCGAGACGCCGATACGGATGCCGGTGAAATTGCCCGGCCCGACGCCCACCGCCAGCGCGCTCAGGTCGGACCAGCCGATATCGGCCTCAGCCAGGCATTCATCAAGCAGCGGGATCAGGCGCTCCGCCTGGCCTCGGGTCATGTCCTCGTGACGCGTGGCGATCACCTCGGTGTCGCGGGCCAGCGCCACGGCGCACCATGGCCCGGAAGTGTCAAACCCGAGAATCATCATCGCCTCAGACGGCGACAGGGCGAACTTCGGTGACTTCGGGAATATAGTGCCGCAACAGGTTCTCGATCCCCATCTTCAGGGTCAGGGTCGAGGACGGGCAGCCCGCGCAGGCGCCCTGCATGTGCAGGTAGACGACGCCGCGATCAAACCCGTGAAAGGTGATGTCGCCGCCATCCTGCGCCACGGCGGGCCGCACGCGGGTGTCCAGCAGATCCTTGATCTGGTCGACGATCTCTCCGTCCTCGCCCTCATGCGCGGCATGTCCGGATGCGGCGGCAGCGTCGCCCGCCATCACCGGCTGGCCGGATTGGAAATGCTCCATGATCGCGCCCAGAACGCCGGGCTTCACATGGTCCCAATCGGTGCCTTCGGCCTTGGTCACGGTGACGAAATCGGTGCCGAAGAACACGCCGGTCACGTCGGTCACGCCAAAGATCCGGGCCGCCAGCGGTGACTTGTCCGAGGCCTCCGCCGTGGGGAAATCCGCAGTACCCGCGTCCAGAACAGTCTGGCCGGGCAGGAACTTCAGGGTGGCGGGGTTCGGGGTGGATTCGGTCTGAATGAACATCTGTGATGCGCCTTTCTGCCAGTGGCCCCCTATGTGCGGCTTTGCGGCGCCGAAGTCAAGATTTGGAACCGTTCTAAATTGTTGCCCGGAGGCCTGCGCCCATCCCCTTTGCCCGCGTCGCGCCGGGCGGTATTGCGCGGGCGACAGGCTGATCAGAGCGTTGCGGGAGCGGTGCCCGCGCAAGGGTGGCGCACGGGTGGCGGGCACCCGTCACGCGGGTTGCAGCAGATCCCAGCGGTTGCCGAACGGGTCGCGAAACACGGCGACAGAGCCATAAGCCTCGTGCCGGGGGGCTTCCTCGAACTCGACGCCGGCGGCGGTCATGCGGGCGTGGTCGCCGGCGAAATCGTCAGTGTGCAGGAACAGGAAGACCCGGCCACCGGCCTGGGCGCCCACCACCTGCTCTTGTGCCGGGCCCACGGCGCGGGCCAGCAGCAGGCGGGTCTGCGCCGCACCCGGCGGCGCGACCATGACCCAGCGTTTGCCGCCGCCCTGGTCCTCGTCCGCGATCAGGGTGAATCCCAGCTTGCCGACGTAGAAGGCAAGCGCCGCGTCGTAATCGGGTACCACCAATGCCACGGCGTGAAGATGCTGGCTCATGTGATCGCCTCCAGCCGGTCCTTGGACAGGTCGCCGGGCACGATGGTCACCGGCACCGGCAGGCTGCCGGAACTGCGCGAGAGCTGGGTCACCAGCGGCCCCGGCCCGGTCTTTTCCGTGCCCGCGCCGAGCACCAGAACGCCAATTTCGCCGTCCTCGCGGATATGGGCCAGGATCTCGGGCATCGGTTCGCCTTCGCGGATGACCAGTTCGGGATCGACCCCTTGGCGGTCGCGCATCCATTTGGCGAAAACCTCGAAATGCGCCTCGATCCGCTCGCGCGCCTCTTCGCGCATGATGTCGCCGACGCCGATCCAGTGGGAAAATTCCTCGGGCGGGATCACCGACAGGATCGCCACACCGCCGCCGGTCCGGGCGGCGCGCATCGCGGCGAACCGCATCGCGTTCAGGCATTCGCGGCTGTCGTCCAGCACGACCAGGAACTTTCTCATGGTATCGTCACTCCCCTGTGGGCGCATGATGGCGCAAGGGGTTCGGGGCGTCCATGGCCAATTGACGGGCCGTCCGCGACGCTTTGTGCGTTGACCGGGCGGGGTTTGCCGCGCTATGGCCCCGCCTGCGCGGAGGGCCGGATGGCCGCGTGATCCCCTCTCCGGGGGTCGCGAGGAAAGTCCGGACTCCACAAGGCAAGGGTGCCGGGTAACGCCCGGCGGGGGCAACCCCAGGGAAAGCGCCACAGAGAACAGACCGCCTCTCGGCCCCACGGTTCGCCACGGGATCCGCCGCAGGGGTAAGGGTGAAACGGTGCGGTAAGAGCGCACCGGGGGGCCGGCAACGGACCCCGCATGGCAAGCCCCACCCGGAGCAATGCCGAATAGGGACTTCGCGCGGGCCGGTCGCGTCAGCGATACCGCCGCAGGGCCGCCTTGGCCCGGAAGTCCGGGTTGGCAGCTAGACGCCCGCGGGCAATCGCGGGCCCAGATGAATGGTCATCGAACCGGTCCCGGCAACGGGCTGGGGAACAAAATCCGGCTTACAGGCCCTCCGCGCATTTCGACATCCTTTTTCATCGGTCGGGACTGGCCCCGGCCCGAAGGCACGGTGCGCCACCCGCGCAGTGGTTCCGCAACAACTTCTCACATTCCCGTGACTGGCCGGAACCCGCCGCGCTGCATCGCGGCGTTGGGCTGGATTCCGCCACGCGGATATCAGGGTGCAGGAACCGGTGCGGGGGTGGCTGGTTGGCTCTCCGACACGCAGCGCCGAGGATGATGGCTTCGGGCTGATGCAATCGTAGAGGAGACTGTCATGAACTTGTTCCAGACCACCAGCCGTGCCGCCCTCGTGGCCCTGATCGCCGCAGCCCCCCTGGCCGCCCATGCCCAGGACGCGACCCAGACCGATCCCCAAGCGGAGGAGACCCTGCCGCAACAGACCGAAGGCACCGAGACCGGCGGCGCCTCGGGTGATTTCCCGACGGAGCAGGCCCAGACCGCACCGGGCGACCAGACCGGCGCCACGGACGAGGCGGGTTCCGACATGGCCGCCGACGACGCCACCACCGAAGACGCGGATGTCGCGGCCGATGCCGATGCGGAAGTGACCGATGACGGCGCCGATGCGACCGCGACAGCCGATGCCGAATCCACCGCGCCGGCGGCTGACACCGGGACTGATATGGGCGCCGACACGGGCATGGCCGCCGACAGCGGCCTGACCGATCCTGCCGCCGATCCCGCCGCCGAGGGTACCGACATGGCCGCGACCGAGGAACCGGCCAAGCCGGTCGAAGGTCAGATCACCATGCAGGACGCGGACACCATGCTGGTCAACGACCTGCTGGGCGCCTCGGTCTACAATGGCCAGGACGAGAACGTCGGCGACATCAACGATCTGATCGTTGGTCTTGATGGCAGTGTCGAGGGCGTCGTGATCGGCGTCGGCGGCTTCCTGGGCCTGGGGGAAAAGAACGTCGCCGTGCAGATGTCCAGCCTGAGCGTGGTTGACGCCGAAAGCGGTGCCCCCCGCCTGATGACCAGCGCGACGGAGGCCGATCTTGAGGCCGCGCCGGAATTCGTCACCGCCGAGGAGCAGCGCGACGCCGCCGAACAGCAGCGCCTGCAAAACGACACCGGCATGGACAACGGCATGACGGGCACCACCGCTCCGGTGGAATGACCGTCGCGGGGCAGCTTGGCCGCACGAGTCGCAAGGTGCACAACTTGTCCCGATGGGGGCGGTCTTCGGGCCGCCCCCCGTTTTTATGCCGGCTCCGGTCGCCGCTGTACCGGTTCCGCGCCGATGCCGCGCTTTTCCGCCCGAAAACGGCAAGACCCGGTTGACTCCCCGTCGATTGCCGGTAAAAGGCGGGCTTCATGAGATTTCGCGGGCGGCCCTCGGGGTGCGCCTTGCCGTAGGAGACCGACAATGGCGAAGCCGACCACCATCAAGATCCGCTTGAACTCGACCGCGGGCACGGGCCATTTCTACGTGACCAAGAAGAACGCACGTACCATGACCGAAAAGATGGTTGTACGAAAGTACGACCCGGTGGTGCGCAAGCATGTCGAGTACAAGGAAGGCAAGATCAAGTAAGATCAACCCCCTTGAAGATGTTGCAAAGCCGCGCCGCAGAGCGCGGCTTTCTTCGTTTACGGGCCGCGCCTGCTTCCTCCCTTCCGAAGCAAGGAGCCCGAGATGTCCGCCCCCGTCCTGCCCCCGCCCGATTGCGCCCCGTCTTCTGCCGGTCCGCACCCTGCCGTGCCGCGCAAGGTCGCCCCGCCTGCGCCCGGCGGTACGCTCTCCGCGCCGGGTTCCCTGCCTGATGACCTTCTGATCCGCCCCGCCCTGCCCGCCGATACAGAGGCTGTCAGCCGGATGCTGGCGCGGTCCTATCGGGCGCTTCTGGCCCCCGATTACGCCCCCGCCCTGCTGCGCGAGGCGCTGCCCCTGATCTCGCAGGCCCGCCCCAGCCTGCTGAGCTGCGGCACCTATTTCGTGGCCGAATCCGATGATCGCATCCTAGCCGCCGGGGGCTGGACGGATTTCTCCCCCCATGGTTCGCCGGGCCGGACCGGAGAGGGGCACCTGCGCCATGTCGCCACTGATCCGATGTTGGTGCGCGCGGGCCTGGGGCGGCGCATCCTGACCCGGATCCTGAGTTCGGCCCGCGCGGCGGGGGTGCGGCGTTTGCATTGCCAGGCAACGCTGACGGCGGTGCCGTTCTACGCTGCTCTAGGTTTTGAGCGGGTGGCGCGGATCGACGTGCGCCTGCCCACCGGCGTGTTGTTTCCCGCCGTGCAGATGCGCCGGCTGGAGTGACGCCGCGCGCCCGGCGGGCATCCACAAGGCGCGGATGCAAAAGGGGCCGATCCTTTCGGATCGGCCCCGCGTCTGTCTGGTTCAGCCTCGGGCGGCTGCGATCACTCGCGATTGCCCAGGAGTTGCAGCAGGAACATGAACAGGTTGATGAAGTCCATGTAGAGGTTCAGCGCGCCCATGATCGCGGCTTTGCCCAGCCATTCGCTGTCCGCGTGACGGGCGTGTTCGATGTAGGTCGTCTTGATCTTCTGGGTGTCGTAGGCGGTGAGCCCGGCAAAGATCAGCACACCGATCAGCGTGATCGCGAATTGCAGCGCGGGGGAGCCGAGAAAGATGTTGATGATCGACGCCACGACCAGGCCGATCACGCCCATGATCAGGAACGACCCCCAGGCGGAAATGTCCTTCTTGGTGGTGTAGCCCCACAGCGAAAGCCCGGCAAAGGAGATCGCGGTCACCAGGAACACCTGCGCGATGGAGAAGCCGGTAAAGGCGACGAAGATCCAGCTGAGCGACAGGCCCATCACGGCGGCAAAGACATAGAAGAACGTCTGTGCCCCGGCCGCGGACAGTCGGTTGATCATCGCGCCGAAGGCAAAGACCATGATCAGCGGGGCGAACATCACGATCCAGCCCAGGATGTTCGGCTGCAACGTCGCGGGATCGCGGAACACGCTCAGCAGTTGCGGTGAAGTCCCCACCGCCCAGGCGACCGCGAAGGTCAGCAACATGCCCACGGACATGGTGCCGTAGACCTTGTTCATGTGGGCGCGAAGGCCCGCGTCGATCGCTGCGGTCCGAGACCCGGCCGCCGTGCGCATGGTGTTGTAGTCAGCCATTCAAGCCTCCGATGGTAAGAACGTTCTCCTGCTTGGAGAATTCGCTACCAATATCGTGCGCGAGGGGCGGTATTTCAAGAATGATACCGCCCCTTCGGACCTGATATTTTCCGGACAGGTCAGGCTGAAGACCGATCAACGGATCGGGTTGTCCCAAAGCGGGCGACCGGCTTCGCGCAGGGCCTGTTCACGGGTCACGCCGATATCGGCCAGCATCTTGTCGTCAAGGCGGGCCAGGCTCTGGCGTTCGCGGTACAGCGACAGCATGGAAAAGACGCGTCCGACCAGGCCACGGAAGGCCGGGGTGGAGGAGGAGATGGAGCCGAGAGTGCGGGTCGTCATGGGGTTAGCCTTTCGTAAATGTCATGTGACAACGCTGGGTGATGATTTCTGTTGATGTATATGGTCCGGTGTGTTCAATTTGTGAAATGAATGTTTCTGAGCCGCAGCATCACAGGGATTGATGATATGAGAAACCTCGACATGACCGCCCTGCGCAGCTTTGTCGCCGTCGCCGACCACGGCGGCGTGACCAAGGCCGCAGGGATGCTGAACTTCACCCAGTCGGCTGTCTCCATGCAGTTGAAACGGCTGGAGGAAATGCTGGGCCTGTCGCTGTTCGACCGCACGGGTCGGCGGATCGCGCTTACCCCTTCGGGGGAGCAGTTGCTGGGCTATGCCCGCCGCATGGTGGAAATGAATGACGAGGCGATGACCCGCCTGACCTGCGATACATTCGAAGGAGAGGTCGTGCTGGGCGTCCCTCATGACATCGTCTACCCGGTGTTGCCGCGAATCCTCGCCCGCTTCAACGCCGAGTTTCCCCGGCTGAAGGTGCACTTGCTGTCGTCCTACACGCGGAAGCTGAAATCGGAACTCGACCAGGGCCGCGCCGACATCATCCTGACGACGGAGCCCGAGGTGATGCCCGGCGGGGAGATCCTGGACGAACGTCCGCTGCGCTGGATCGGTGCGCCGGGCGGCCAGGCCTGGCGGCAGCGCCCGCTGCGCTTCGCCTCCGGCGCCTCCTGCCTGTTCCGTCCGCAATCGCTGCGGGCGCTCGACCGCGCCGGAATCGACTGGGAGCTGGCCGTCGACACCGAATCCGACCGCACGGTCGAGGCGACGATCAGCGCCGACCTCGCCGTCGGCACGATGATCGAGGACACGCAGCCCGCCCATCTGGCGATGATCGTGCATGACGGAGATCTGCCCGAGCTGGGGACGCAGAAGATCTGCATGTACACGCTCGATCGCGGGCGGGGCGGTGTGCAGGACCGGCTGGTCGCCCTGTTGCGTCAGGGCTACACCGCCAATCGCGATATCCGCCCGCCCATCGTCGCCGACAGCCCGCGGCTGTCCGCCGTTTCCTGAGCTGCGCGACCGCGCGGGGCCGGGCGCCACGCGGGGCCCCCTTCGGGCCGAAATACCGCGGGGGTGAATTGAGCCAACGGCTCAAGAGGGGGCAGCGCCCCCTTTGCCACGTCTGCCACGTCCCGAACCGTGGCTGCCCCCTGTCCTGGGACAGCTGACCTGCCGTGTGACCTGGCCGTCGCGATCCTCGTCACCTTCGTCGCCCATCGTGATCACCACCTTCCCGGTGGATGCCCGGCGACGCAGCAGGTCCAGCCCGTCTTCGACCCGTTCCAGCGGCAGGACGTTGCTGACATGGGGTGTGATCTTCCCCTCCTGGTGCCAGCGCATCAGCTGCGCCAGGCTGTCGGTCACGACTTCGGGGCGAAACGACATGTAGCCGCCCCAGTAGAACCCCAGCAGGTCGATGTTCTTCACCAGCATGTGGTTCGGTTTCACCCTCGGGATATCGCCGGAGGCAAAGCCGATCACCAGGATTCGCGCCTCCGGGCGGCAGGCGCGGAACGCGGCCTCGAACTGGGCGCCGCCCACCGGGTCATAGACCACGTCGGCCCCGCCTAATGCCTTGACCGTTGCGCGAATGTCATCCGTTTCCGCGTCGATCAGGTGATCGGCCCCGGCGCGCCGGGCGATTTCCAGCTTCGCCGGGCCCCGCGCGCAGGCGATGACGCGGGCACCCATCAGCTTGCCGATCTCCACCGCCGTCAGGCCGACGCCGCCCGCCGCGCCCAACACCAGCAGCGACTCCCCCGGTTGCAGCCGGGCCTTGTGTTCCAGCGCGACATGGCTGGTGCCATAGGCGATCTGCAACGCCGCCGCGTCGCGAAAGCTCATGCCGTCGGGCAGGGCGACCACCCGGTCGGTTGCGAAGGTGCCATACTCGGCCAACCCGCCCGATCCGCCGTAGACCGCCACACGTTGGCCGGGTGTGAAACCACTGCCCGCAGGCGCGTGATCGACGATGCCGGCGACTTCCAGCCCGGGGGTAAAGGGCGGCTCAGGCGTCTCCTGATAGGTGCCTTTCAGCATCAGGAGATCGGCGAAGTTCAGGCCGCAGGCCCGGATCGACAGGCCGATCTGTCCCGGCTTGGCCACGGGTTTCGGCAAGTTTTCCAAAGCGTTGGTCCCCTGTGGGCCGTGGCAGCGATAGGCGCGCATCGGCATCTCCATATCTTTCGGGCTGTGGTCGCGAGGGTCGGGATAGCCCGGCCTGTTTCAACCTGTCAAATCCCGGTGTCCCGCGACGGCAGGGTGACGTGCACGTAAAGAACGTAAAGGCGGGTTTGCAAATGTTACGCATCCCAGAATTGTGCAAGGAGGGTAGTGTTCTTCTCTACAGGGAGTTATCAGAGGTGCTAATTTCTCATTAGAAATAATTGATGTTACTCTTTTCCAGGTCGGTCAGCGTCATTTTGACCAGTGACTTGTTGCTCCCCGACGCGACGCACAGGGGGGTATTGGATCGAATGAAATGTTTAAGGAGCGCAAGATGACGCATCCCGTGGATAAACATGTAGGTCAGCGTATTCGGCACCGCCGATGGCTTGTCGGCATGACTCAGCAGCAGCTGGCCGAGAGGGTTGGTATAAAATTTCAACAAATTCAGAAATATGAGACAGGTGCCAACCGCGTCAGCGCCTCCCGCCTTTGGGATATCGCGGATGCGCTGGATGTCGAGGTCGCCTTCTTTTTCGAGGGTATCGACGAAGGCGGCAAGCGGGAGCACCTGGGCGTGCCCTCCGACCTGATGGGCGACAAGGAAGCGCTGGACCTGATTCGCTCCTACTACGCGATCCCGGAAAACCAGCGCCGCCATCTCTTCGAACTTGCACGGGTGCTGAGCGACGTCGCTTGATTCGCCCGTCCGCCCGAGGTAGCCGCAAGGGCGGAGACTTCGGGGGCCTTATGGACAAGCAGGACATTTTCGACACGGCCGACGCCATGGCCGATGCGGCGCGCGGGGTTATTTTGCCCCGGTTCCGCACCCCCATGCAGGCCGACAACAAGGACGCCGCAGGATACGACCCCGTGACAGAGGCGGATCGTGCGGCGGAACGGGCGATGCGGGACATTCTGGCCGCGCGTCGCCCGGATGACGCCATCCTGGGCGAGGAATACGGCGCCAGTTCCGGCACCAGCGGGCTGACATGGGTGCTGGACCCGATCGACGGCACGCGCGGTTTCGTGTCCGGAACGCCAACCTGGGGGGTGTTGATCGCCCTGTCCGACGCCGATGGCCCGATCTACGGCATCATCGATCAGCCCTATATCGGCGAACGCTTCACCGGTGGCCTGGGCCGGGCGGAGATGACCGGCCCACTGGGCACGCGCCCCTTGCAGACCCGTGCCACCCGCACCCTGGGCGACGCGGTGCTGTTCTCCACCTTTCCCGAGGTCGGCACCCCCGCCGATGCGGCGGCGTTTCGCGCCGTGGCGAGCCGGGTACAGCTGACCCGCTATGGCATGGATTGCTATGCCTACGCGCTGCTGGCGGCGGGGCAGGTGGATCTGGTGATCGAGGCGGGGTTGAACGCCTATGACATCCAGGCGCCCATCGCGGTGATCGAGGCGGCAGGCGGGATCGTCACCGACTGGCAGGGTGGGCCCGTGCATGACGGCGGGCGGGCGGTGGCGGCGGCAAATCCGCAGATCCACGCCGCGGCGCTGGACATCCTGGCCCGCCATCCGGTTGAGTGATCCCGAAGGGGGAGACCATGGCCGAACGTCTGATCCGCAACGCCGACTACCTGCTGACGATGGACGACGCCGCGACAGAGCTGCGCGGCGCCGATCTGCTGATGCGAGACGGGGTGATCGTGGCCGTGGGGCCGGCGTTGCACGCCCCCGACGCGCAGGTGATCGAGGCGCGCGGCTGCGTGGTCACGCCGGGCCTGGTGAACACGCATCACCATCTGTACCAGACCCTGACGCGGGCTGTGCCGGGGGGGCAGGATGCGCTGCTGTTCGGCTGGCTGAAGACGCTGTACCCCATCTGGGCGCGGTTCGGCCCGGAGGAGATGTTCACCTCCGCCCGGATCGGGCTGGCGGAGCTGGCGCTGTCGGGCTGCACATTGTCCTCGGATCACCTTTACCTGTATCCCAACGGCGCGCGGCTGGATGACACCATCGCCGCGGCGGCGGAGGTCGGGCTGCGGTTTCACCCCACACGCGGCGCCATGTCCATCGGCGAAAGCGCGGGCGGACTGCCCCCCGACGCGCTGGTGGAGGATGAGGCCGCGATCCTGCGTGACTGCATCCGCGTGGTCGATGCCTTTCACGATCCCGCGCCGGGGGCGATGGTGCGGGTCGGCATCGCGCCCTGCTCGCCCTTCTCCGTCAGCCGGGATCTGATGCGCGATGCCGCGCTGCTGGCCCGCGACAAGGGTGTGATGCTGCACACCCATCTGGCCGAGAATGACGAGGATGTCGCCTATTCGCTGGAAACCTTCGGCTGCCGCCCCGGCCAATACGCCGAGGATCTGGGCTGGATCGGCCCGGATGTCTGGCACGCCCATTGCGTGAAACTCGACGGGGCAGAGATCGACCTGTTCGCCCGAAGCCTGACGGGCGTGGCGCATTGCCCCTGTTCCAACTGCCGGTTGGGATCGGGCATCGCGCCGGTTCGGGCAATGGTGGATGCGGGGGTGCGTGTCGGGCTGGGCGTGGACGGATCTGCCAGCAACGACGCCGGCAATCTGATGGACGAGGCCCGGCAGGCCATGCTGTTGCAACGGGTTGCCAATGGCGCCGATGCCATGTCCGCGCGGGAGGCTTTGCGCCTGGCCACCCGTGGCGGGGCCGAGGTTCTGGGCCGCGACGATTGCGGCCAGCTGGCGCCGGGGTTCCGGGCCGACGTGGCGATCTGGGATGTTTCCGGGCTGGAAAGCGCCGGAAGCTGGGATCCGGCGGCTTTGCTCTTGGCAGGGCCACGCCGGGTGCGCGATCTTCTGGTCGAAGGGCGCCGCATCGTGGTCGACGGCGCGGTGGTCAGCTTTGACCTGCCGGCCGCGATCCGGCGGCAGGGGCAATTGGCGCAGAACCTGGCAGGGGGGTCGTGATGCGGATGCGAATTCTGGCGGGACTGTCCGCCCTGGGGCTGATCGCCGGGTTGGCGGGATGCGCCACCATGGGCGTGAGCGTGGCGCAGACCGGGCAGATCCCGGCGCCACCGTTGGAGGCGCCTGTGGCCGCCGCCGATGCGCAGGGGCTGCTGGCGGCGCTGAACGCGGCGCGCGCGGGGCAGGGGCTGTCTCCGCTGGGTTCTTCGACCCAGGCCGACGCGGCCGCGCGGCTGCATGCACGCGACATGGCGGTGCGCGGGGTGCTGACGCATGACGGCTCTGCCGGGTCGTCGGTGGGCGACCGGATGCGCGCGGCAGGGGTGAACTGGTGCTACGTGGCGGAGAACATCGCCAAGGGCCAGCCGGACGTGCAGCGCGTGGTCGCGGACTGGATGGCCAGCCCCGGCCATCGCCGCAACATCCTGTCGGAGGCCACGATTGCCGGCACGGCGGTGTCAGACGGATACTGGGTCACCACCTTCGCCCGTCCCTGCTGAGGCCCGTTGTGTGGCGTTGTCCGGCCGGTCCGGCGGTGCATCCCCGCTGTCCGCTGTGCGATGGACGGCCCGGATGAGGTGCCCCCCGCAACGGCGCCCCCGTCAGGTTCCGGGGCAAGGGCCGGGGCAGCCCCATCGCGCTCCCGCCATTCTTTCGCGCCTCCAGCAGGGCCTGCGGCGCCGCTCCGTCAGGCCACGCGGCGCCCGGCGACCCAGACGTCGCGGATGGCGCGGTCATCGCCCATCATCAACGTGGGAAAGACGGCCTCCCACAGGTCTTCGGCCCGGTCGGCGCGCTGCGCGATGGCAGGGGTGGAGGCCAGGTCCAGCACGGTTACATCCGCCTCGCTTCCCACGGCCAGGGTGCCGATCAGATCGCCCATCCCCAATGCCTGCGCCGAACCGGCGGTGGCCAGCCACAGCAGTTCCGCCGGGTGCAGGGCAGTGCCCGTCAGCTGCCCGACCTCGTAGGCCGCCGCCATCGTGCGCAACATGGAAAAGGACGATCCGCCGCCGGTATCCGTGGCCAGCCCGATCCGGTGCCCGGCGGCCATCAGCCCGGCCATGTCGAACAGCCCCGACCCGATGAAAGTGTTGGAGGTCGGGCAATGCACCAGCGCCGCGCCGACCTCGCGCAGGCGATCACGCTCGCGCGGCTCCAGGTGGATGGCATGGCCATACAGGCCGTTGCGGCCCAGCAGGCCATGCGCTTCGTAGGTGTCCAGATAGTCGCGCGCGGAGGGGAACAGCCCCCGGACCCATTCGATTTCGTCCAGCTGTTCGCTGAGATGGGTCTGCATCAGGCAATCGGGATGCGCGGCCCACAGGGCGCCCATCGCCTCCAGCTGCTCGGGGCTGGAGGTGGGAGAGAACCGCGGCGTGATCGCATAGGACAGCCGGTCCACCCCGTGCCAGCGTGCCAGCAGGGCGGCGCTGTCGTCATAGGCCGATTGCGCTGTATCGCGCAGGTCATCGGGGGCGTTGCGATCCATGCAGGTCTTGCCCGCCACGATCCGCTGCCCGCGCGCCTGCGCCGCCGTCATGATCGCATCGACCGAACCGGGGTGGATGGTGCAATAGCTGGCCACCGTGGTGGTGCCATGGGCCAGCGTCAGGTCCAGATAGCGGTTGGCGATCTCCTTTGCATGGGCGGGATCGGAAAACCGCGCCTCCTCCGGGAAGGTATAGGTGTTCAGCCAGTCGATCAGCCGTTTCCCCCAGGAGGCGATGATGCCGGTCTGGGGATAATGGACATGCGCATCGACAAAGCCGGGCAGGATCAGCCCGGCGCCGTAGTCGATCCGCCGGGCCTGCGGATGGGCGCGGGCCAGGTCATCGGCGGTGCCGCGCGCGGCGATATGGCCGTCGCGGAGCAGCAGGCCACCGTGGTCCTCCACCGTGACGGCATCGGCGCGCGGAACTTCAAAGGGGTTGGCGGTGAAGTCGACCAGGCGTCCGGTCAGAAGGGTCTCGGCGCTCATGGGGATCCTCGGGTTGCATGGCGGGGCGGGAAAAGAGGTCGGCCCACGATATCCTGACCGGCAACGGGGGTAAATCGCACGGCGGCGCATTGTCTCCGTCAAAAACCGTCCTCTATGGTCGCCTCGGAACCGAAAGGGGCAGGCATGAGCGATTCGCGGGCGGAACTGGACGACGAAACGGTGGTCGAGGACGCCGGATACACCTTGGATCGCAAGGCGGTGGCGGCGATTCTCTTCGCCGTGGACATGGGCGACCGCGCGCAGCTGATCGCCCTGATGGAGCCGCTGCACGCCGCCGACATCGCCGACCTTCTGGAACAGATCAACGCCTATGACCGGGGCAAGCTGATCCGGCTGTACGACAAGGAATTCGACGGGGAGATCCTGTCGGAACTCGACGATTCGATCCGGGAGGAGGTGATCCACCTCCTGACGCCCGAAGTGCTGGCCGATGCGGTGCGGGAACTCGACAGCGACGATGTCGTCGATCTGGTCGAATACCTGGAGGAGCCGCAGCAGGAGGCGATCCTGGATGCGCTGGAGGACAGCGACCGCGTCGCCGTCGAACAGGCGCTGTCCTACCCCGAGGAATCCGCCGGCCGCCTGATGCAGCGCGAGGTGGTCGCCACGCCCGAACACTGGACTGTCGGCCAGGCGATTGATTTCATGCGCGAACGCGAGGATCTGCCCGAGCAGTTCTATCACGTCATTCTGGTCGATCCCCGGATGAAGCCGGTGGCCCATGTCACCCTGGGCAAGCTGATGGCCTCCCCCCGCGCGACACCGTTGGTCGACCTGACAGAGCCGAGCTTTCGCACCATCCCCGCCAATCAGGACGAGGGAGAGGTGGCCTATGCCTTCAACCAGTATCATATCATCTCGGCCCCGGTGGTGGACGAGGACGACCGCCTGGTCGGCGTGATCACCATCGACGACGCGATGATCGTCCTGGGGGAAGAGCATGACGAGGACATCCTGCGCCTTGCCGGGGTGAGCGAGGAAAGCTCGCTCAACGACCGGGTGATCGACACGACGAAACGACGGTTCCCCTGGCTGGCGGTGAACCTGGTGACGGCGATCCTGGCCTCGCTGGTCATCGCGCAATTCGAAGAGACGATCGCCCAGTTCGTGGCGCTGGCCGTGCTGATGCCCATCGTTGCTTCCATGGGGGGCAATGCGGGTACCCAATCCCTGACCGTGGCGGTGCGCGCCATCGCGACCAAGGACCTGACCGGATCGAACGTCTGGCGTGTCATCGGGCGCGAGGTCACTGTGGGGTTGGTGAACGGCGTGGCCTTTGCCGTGGTGATGGGGATCATCGGCGTGGCCTGGTTCGGATCGCCCATGTTGGGCGTGGTGATCGGCACGGCGATGGTGATCAACCTGGTGATCGCAGGGTTCGCGGGTACGGTGATCCCGGTGATCCTGGACCGGCTGAAGGTCGATCCGGCGCTGGCCTCCGGCGCCTTTGTGACCACCGTTACGGATGTGGTGGGCTTCTTCGCCTTTCTCGCGCTGGCCGGGGCGCTTCTGTTGTGAGCGGCGCAGGTGATCTGGCGGCGGTAAAGACCGCCGCGCGGCAGGCGGCGTTCGACCGCCGGGCGCTGGCCCATGCGGCGGGCGGGCAGGCGGCGCCGCTGCTATCGTCCGTGCTGGCGGGCTATCGCGGGGTTCCGCTTGCGGGCTACCTGCCCATGCGGACCGAAATGTCGCCCCTGCCGGCCATGGCGGAGGCGGCGGCCCACGGCCCCGTCGGCGTACCGGTGATGGAGGGCGCCGGGCGGCCCCTGCGCTTTGCCCTGTGGGAAGAAGGCTGCCGCCTGATCCCCGGCCCCTTCGGCACGCAATTGCCCGATCCCTGCGACTGGATGGTGCCGGAGATCCTGATCGTGCCGCTGGTGGCCTTTGACCGGCAGTTCAACCGCCTGGGCTATGGCGGCGGGTTCTATGATCGCACGCTTGAGGGGCTGCGTGCCCGGGGTCCGGTGCTGGCCATCGGGCTGGCCCACGCCGCGCAGGAGGCGGAGGCCCTGCCCCTGGAACCCACCGACCAGCCGCTGAACATGATCGTGACAGAACGCGAAGTCCTGACCCCCGTTCCGTGATACCCTGCACGTGTCGCCCCCGGTTTCCAACCGCCAAAGGATCGCCAAATGGCCGAGAACAAGACACGCCCCACCCCGATCGATCCGCGCGATTTCATCGCTACGGTGGAGAACGGCACCCGGCGCCGGGACGCGCTGGCGTTGCTGGACCTCTTTGCCGAGGTGACAGGCTGGCCGCCGCGACTGTGGGGGGACAGCATCATAGGCTTCGGGCGCTACCACTACCGCTATGACAGCGGGCGGGAGGGTGATTTTCTGGCCACCGGATTTTCCCCGCGCAAAGCGGCGCAATCAATCTACATCATGCCGGGCTACGGCGATTTCGCGCCGCTGCTGGACCGGTTGGGGCCGCATCGGACAGGGAAATCCTGTCTCTACATCACGCAATTGGCGCGGGTGGACACCGATGTGCTGCGCCAGCTGATCGCCGCCGGGCTGGAGCGGCTGCGCGGGATCTACCCGGTGCATGCGCAATAGCTGCCGAACCTGCGCCCCCATCCGGCCAGGAGGCGCCGAATGCCGCGCCGGGGCCTTCCCTTTCGCGACGGCGCGCCTATCTGCCAGACAGCCGCCACCCCGGCGGCGGATGGGCGGATCACGGATATGCGGCTCTTTACCTGTACCTGCGGCAACACGCTGTTTTTCGACAATACCGCTTGCACGGCCTGCGGGCGGCGCACCGGCTGGTGCCAGTCCTGCGCCGCCGTCACCGCGCTGGAGCCTGCGGGCGATCACTGGATCTGCCAGGGCACCAAGACCGGCGGCGCGTGCGGCGCGCGGGTGGCGCTGTGCCGCAATTACGCCCAGCACGATGTCTGCAACCGCACCGTCCCGGCGGGGCACGGGGCGTTCTGCGATTGCTGCCGCTACAACGAGACGGTCCCGGACCTGACCGTCCCCGGCAACCGCGCGCGCTGGGCCCGGCTGGAGGCGGCGAAACGGCGGCTGTTCCACACGCTGGATCAGCTGGGCCTGCCCTACGGCGCGGAGGGCGAGGGGGTCAGCCCGCCGCTGTCCTTTGCCTTCATGGGGGACCGGATGGCGGCACAGGGCCTGTGGCGCCCGGTGGGCGAGGCGGAGCGGGTCTATACCGGCCATGCCGACGGGTTGATCACCATCAATATCGCGGAGGCCGACGCCGCCGAACGCGAATCCCTGCGGGTCGACCTTGGCGAGGCGCATCGAACCCTGATCGGTCATTTCCGCCATGAGATCGGGCATTATTACTGGGATGTGCTGATCAAGGGCCGGCCAGAGGCCGAGGCGGAGTTCGCCGCGCTTTTCGGCGATCCGCAGAATCCGCCCTACGGCGAGGCGCTGGAACGCCATTACCGCGATGGTCCACCCCCCGGCTGGGAGGGGGGCTATGTCTCAGCCTATGCGACGATGCATCCGTGGGAGGATTGGGCAGAAACCTGGGCGCTGTATCTCGATATCGTGTCGGTGCTGGACACGGCGGCGAACCTGGGTCTGATCCACCCCGAACCCGATGCGGAGACCGATGTGATGGTGCGCCGCTATCAGACCCTCGGCCTGGTCCTGAACGAGCTGAACCGGGAGATGGGCTTGCTGGATTTCGTGCCCGAGGTCATCACCCCTGCCATCGCCGGGAAACTGGCTCATGTGCGGGCCACCATCGCCCGTGGGCCCGGCGCAACGCCATGACCCGCGCCGCAACGCATGATCGCCCCGCGCGGCCTGCCGGCACCGAGGCCCCGCACCGAGGGGCTCGCGCGTATCCCCCGCGCGGCCCGATTTCTGGACAAAGCCCCGCGCTTGTGCCATGCGGCGGCTCAACAGGAGATCCCTCATGACCGTGACCCGTTTCGCCCCGTCGCCCACCGGATACATCCACGTCGGCAACCTGCGCACCGCGCTGATGAACTACCTGATCGCCCGCAAGTCCGGCGGCACCTTCATCCTGCGCATCGACGATACGGACCCGGAACGGTCCAAGGAAGAATACGTCGACGCGATCAAGGAAGATCTGGACTGGCTGGGCCTGCATTGGGACCGGGTGGAGCGGCAGTCCGAACGGCTGGACCGCTACGCCGAAGCCGCGCAAACCCTGCGCGAGATGGGGCGGTTCTACGAATGTTTCGAAACCCCGACCGAACTGGACCTGAAGCGCAAGAAGCAGCTGAACATGGGTCGCCCGCCGGTCTACGACCGCGCCGCGCTGGACCTGCCCGAAGCCGAAAAGGACCGCCTGCGCGCCGAACGCGGCCAGGGCCATTGGCGGTTCAAGCTGGACCAGGAACGGATCGAATGGACCGACGGCATCCTGGGCGATATCTCCATCGACGCGGCCTCTGTCTCTGACCCGGTGCTGATCCGGGGAGACGGGCAGGTGCTTTATACCCTCGCCTCCGTGGTGGATGACACGGAGATGGGCGTGACGGACGTGGTGCGCGGCTCCGACCACGTGACCAACACGGCGACGCAGATCCAGATGATCCGCGCCCTGGGGGGCACGCCCCCCGCCTTTGCCCACCATTCGCTGCTGACCGGCCCGCAGGGAGAGGCGCTGTCGAAACGGCTGGGCACCCTGTCGATCCGCGATCTGCGCGCGCGTGGCGTGGCGCCGATGGCGCTGCTGAGCCTGATGGCGCGGCTGGGATCCTCGCAACCGGTGGAGCTGCGCGCCTCGGTCGCGGAGCTGGTGGACGGGTTCGATATCTCGCAATTCGGCTCGGCCCCCACGAAGTTCGACGAACGCGACCTGTTCCCGCTGACCGCGCGGGTGCTGCAAGGCCTGTCGCTGGACGCCGTGCGCCCCCGCATCGACGCCGCCGGCGTGCCCGCCGACAAGGCCGAAGTCTTCTGGCTGGTGGTGCGGGACAACATCACCACTATCGACGAGGTCGACGGCTGGTGGAAGCTCTTCTCCGAAGGGGCCGAGCCGGTGATCGACCCCGACGATGCCGAATTCGTCGCCCAGGCCATGGCGCTGCTGCCTGAGGGGCCGCATGACGCGGACACCTGGGGCAAGTGGACGGCCGAGGTGAAGGCCGCGACCGGCCGCAAGGGCAAGGGCCTGTTCATGCCGCTGCGCAAGGCCCTGACCGGCCGCGCCCACGGGCCGGACATGTCGCAGGTGTTGCCGCTGCTTCAGGTGATCCGCGCGCGCGGCTGACAGGGCGACGCTGCGACAGGGGGCGCCCGTGCCGGGCGCTGCCCGCTGCGCGGCGGTATTTGGCGCCCGAAGGGGGTGGGGTTACGCCCTGCGGCATGGGCCGGATCTACCGGATCTAGGTGAACGTCGGCGGCCCTGTTGCTCGACTGCACCTCCAAGGGTCTTTCCCCCTATCGCCTGTCCCTTCGCTCAGGGCAGCGCGTTCAGCCCCATCCGGTGCAGTTCTCCATCCACAAAGGCGGTCTCAGCTGTGCTGAGCCGTTGCGCACGGGGATAGAGCGGCGCGGCCCTGTCGTCGCGGATCCCGCCCCAGCCGTCGGTGGTGTCAAAGAAGCGGCGGGCGCCGTCCTCTCCGAATTCGCGCAGGTAGCCCTGCACCACCACGTCCAGATAGGACAGCAGCACCGGGCGCGGGGCGGGGGCGGCGGGGTGTTTTGTCTCCGGGATCGAATAGATCGAAACGGCGGGGGACAGGCCGGTCTCGTGCAGGACGCTGTCCCCGGCCAGCAGCCGGTCGTAATCGACCTCGCGTTCGTCCAGTACCGCCCAGTCGCCTCCGGGCACGGCGGCGATCAGCCCGTCGATCTGCACCCCCGGCGCGGGCACGGCGGTCAGGATCGCCACGTCGCGCCCGGCCGTGTGCCGCCAGGTCCGCCGCCAGCCCTGCGCGCGGGCGGGATGGGCCTGTGCATAGCTGTGGGTGGCGCGGTTCACGAGGCTGCCATAGCCAAAGAAATGCGGGTCGGTGATCACGATATCCTCCTGCGATTGACGCAGATCAAACCCCGAACGGCACCGAAGGGCAATAAATGCCGAAGCGGAAAGCGGGATTGCGGGATGCGTCTGACCAAACGAACAAACCTGGCGCTGCGGGTGCTGATGTATTGCGCCGTGCATGACGACCGGCTGGTGACCAAGGCGGAGATCGCGGCCATCTGCAATACCTCCGAGAACCACCTGGCGCAGGTGATCCACCATCTGGCGCAGCTGGGGTTCCTGCACACGCAGCGCGGGCGGCGCGGTGGCATGACCCTGGGCCGCCCGGCCGAGGGCATCCGCGTCGGTGCGGTGTTCCGCCAGTTCGAAGGGGCGCTGCCCGTGGCGGAATGTTTCGACCAGACCACCAACACCTGCCCATTGGTCGCGGGGTGCCGCCTGCGCCGTGCCATCGCCCGCGCGGCGGAGGCCTTCTATGCCGCGCTGGACGACGTGACGCTGGATGCGCTGGTCTGCGGCAATGTCGCCCTGGCAGAGATCATGACGCCGCCGGACTGCTCTGGCGCGATGGATGTGGCGGACAGGGCGCCCGCGCCCGAGACCGAGATCGAGACCGCCCCGGCGCCGGACACCGCCGCCCTGCCGCGCATCTGAGCCCTTGCCAGACGCGGGGGGAGCCGCTATGCCCCCCGCATCGGATCGGGAGAACCGGCTTTGCCGGTGCCGAAGGAGCAACCGCCCCGGAAACTCTCAGGCCCAAGGGACCGACCGACCAAAGAACTCTGGAGAGTGGCCCCCGGGCCCGCCGAAGGGATAGCGATCTCAGGCCGAAGGACAGAGGGGGCATCGTGGCGCAGGCTGGTTCTGCGCGTGACTGATGCCCGGCATTCCGCCGGACAGGACCGGGAGGGTTCCGATGGCCGAACAGAGCGATCTGCAACATTTGCCGCTGCATGACCTGCATGTCGAACTGGGTGCGAAGATGGTGCCCTTTGCGGGCTATGCCATGCCGGTGCAATATCCCGCCGGGGTGATGAAGGAACATTTGCACACCCGTGCCCACGCCGGGCTGTTCGACGTGTCCCACATGGGCCAGGTCAGCGTCACCGGAGGCGATTGGGCCACGCTGGCGGGCGGGTTCGAACGGCTGGTTCCTGCCGATATCCTGGGGCTGAAGGAGGGGCGGCAACGCTACGCCCTGTTCACCGATCCTTCGGGCGGTATCCTGGACGACCTGATGGTGGTGAACCGCGGCGACAGCCTGTTTGCCGTGGTCAACGCCGCCTGCAAGTCCGCCGATCTGGCCCATATGACCGCATCCCTGCCCGAGCTGACGGTGAGCGAGATCACCGATCGTTGTCTGCTGGCGCTGCAAGGGCCGGAGGCGGAAGCCGCGCTGGCCGCGCTCAACCCCGAGGTGGCCGAGATGCGGTTCATGGACATGCGCGTTGTGACGCTGGCAGGGGTGGAATGCTGGATCACCCGCTCGGGCTATACCGGGGAGGACGGCTTCGAGATCTCCGTCCCCGCCGAGGCCGCGCCCGCCCTGGCCCGCCGCCTGCTGGAGGACGCCCGCGTCCTGCCCTGCGGTCTGGGCGCCCGCGACAGCCTGCGGCTGGAGGCCGGGCTGTGCCTTTACGGTCATGACATGGACACCGCCACCACCCCGGTGGAGGCTGCGCTGCACTGGTCCATCCAGAAGGTCCGTCGCACCGATGGCGCCCGCGAAGGCGGCTTCCCCGGTGCGGATCGTATCCTGCCTCAGTTGACGCAGGGCGCCGACCGCCTGCGTGTCGGCCTTCGCCCTGAGGGCCGCGCGCCCATGCGCGAGGGCGTGCAATTGTTCGAGACCGAGACCGCCGAATCTCCCATCGGCACCATCACCTCCGGCGCCTTCGGGCCCAGTGTTCAGGCGCCGGTCGCCATGGGCTATGTCCCCACTGCGCTTGCCATGGCCGGAACCGATCTATTTGCCGAACTCAGGGGCAAGCGTCTGCCGGTGCGCGTTGACAGCCTGCCCTTCGTGCCTGCCAACTTCAAACGCTGACACCAACGCCGGAGAGATCCCGATGAAATTCACCGAAGAACACGAATGGCTGCGCCCCGAAGACGACCTGATCGTCGTGGGCATCACCGAACACGCCGCCGAACAGCTGGGCGATATCGTCTTTGTCGAACTGCCCGAGGTCGGGACCGAGGTCAGCAAGGACGATGAATGCGTCGTGATCGAAAGCGTCAAGGCCGCCTCCGACATCCTGGCGCCGCTGGACGGGGAGATCGTGGAAGTCAACGACCCGCTGGTCGATGATCCCGGCAAGGTCGGCGAAGACCCGATGGGCGAGGCCTGGTTCTTCAAGATCAAGCCCTCGGACCCGTCCCAGATGGACGATTACATGTCCGAGGCAGAGTACAACAAGATGATCGGCTAGGGCCGATCCGGCGCGGCGGCCGGCCCTCTCCCGCTGCCGCGCCCCCTGAACTTCCCGACCAGCCGCGTTGCCCAAGGAGGCGTCATGCCCTTCTCTCCCACGTCCTACGATCCCTATGATTTCGCCAACCGTCGTCACATCGGCCCCTCGCCTGAGGAAATGGCGCAGATGCTGGAGGCCGTGGGTGCCGACAGTCTGGAGGCGCTGATCGACGACACCGTGCCGCAGGCGATCCGCCAGCAGGCCGCGCTGGATTTCGGCGCGGCCCTGTCGGAGAAGGAGCTTCTGGAGAAACTGCGCGGCGTGGCCCGCAAGAACAAGGTGATGACCAGCCTGATCGGGCAAGGTTACCACGACACGATCACCCCCCCGGCGATCAAGCGCAACATCCTGGAAAACCCCGCCTGGTACACCGCCTACACGCCCTATCAGCCGGAAATCTCGCAGGGCCGGCTGGAGGCGTTGCTGAACTACCAGACGATGATCACCGATCTGACCGGGTTGGACATCGCCAATGCCTCCCTTCTGGACGAGGCGACGGCCGCCGCCGAGGCGATGACCATGGCGGAGCGCGCCTCGAAGTCCAAGGCGCGCGCCTTCTTCGTGGACGAGGCCTGCCATCCGCAGAACATCGACGTGATCCGCACCCGGGCAGAGCCGCTGGGAATCGAGATCATCGTCGGCCGCCCCTCCGAGCTGGAGGCCGAGAAGGTGTTCGGCGCGATCTTCCAATATCCTGGAACCAACGGCGTCCTCCGTGATTTCGCCCCCCAGATGGAGGCGCTGCATGGTGCCCGCGCCCTGGGCATCGTGATCGCAGATCCCATGGCGCTGTGCCTGCTGAAGGAGCCGGGCGCGATGGGGGCCGACATCGCCGTCGGCTCCACCCAGCGGTTCGGCGTGCCGCTGGGCTATGGCGGGCCCCATGCCGCCTACATGGCCTGCCGCGACGCGCTGAAACGGTCGATGCCGGGGCGGATCGTCGGCGTGTCGATCGACGCGCGCGGCAACCGCGCCTATCGGCTGGCCCTGCAAACCCGTGAACAGCACATCCGCCGGGAAAAGGCCACGTCGAACGTCTGCACCGCGCAGGCGCTGCTGGCGGTGATGGCCTCGATGTATGCCGTCTTCCACGGGCCCAAGGGGCTGAAAGCCATCGCGCAACGCATCCACGCCCGCACCGTCACCATGGCCGAGGGGTTGCGCGAGGCGGGGTTCGATGTCTTCCCGAAGAAGGTCTTCGATACCGTCACGGTGGAGGTCGGGCCGTTCCAGGCCGCGATCCTGAAATCCGCCCGCGAAGAGGGGATCAACCTGCGCCAGGTCGGAGAGACCCGCATCGGCATCGCGCTGGACGAATGCACCACGCCCGAGGTCATCGCCGGCATCTGGCGCGCCTTCGGCATCACCGACCGCGCGGTGGGTGCCCTGGACCGTCATGACCTGCCGGAGGCGCTGCTGCGCCACTCCAGCTACATGGATCACGACATCTTCCATATGAACCGCGCCGAGACGGAGATGATGCGTTACATGCGCCGTCTGGCGGATCGCGATCTGGCGCTGGACCGGGCGATGATCCCGCTGGGTTCCTGCACGATGAAGCTGAACGCCGCCGTGGAGATGGAGGCGATCTCCTGGCCCGAATTCTCCGCCCTGCACCCCTTCGCCCCCGAGGATCAGGCCCAGGGCTATGCTCAGCTGCTGGGCGACCTGTCGGCCAAGCTGTGCGACATCACCGGCTATGACGATTTCTCCATGCAGCCCAATTCCGGCGCGCAGGGGGAATATGCCGGGCTGCTGACCATCGGTCGCTATCACGCCGCGCGCGGCGAGGGCGGGCGCAACGTCTGCCTCATCCCCACCTCCGCCCACGGGACCAACCCGGCCTCGGCCCAGATGGTCGGCTGGAAGGTGGTGCCGGTGAAGTCGATGAACAACGGCGATATCGACCTTGACGATTTCCGCGCCAAGGCCGAGGCCCACGCCGATGCGCTGGCCGCCTGCATGATCACCTATCCCTCGACCCATGGTGTCTTCGAGGAGACGGTGAAACAGGTTTGCGAGATCACCCATGCCAATGGCGGGCAGGTCTATATCGACGGCGCCAACCTGAATGCCATGGTGGGCCTGTCGCGCCCCGGCGATCTGGGCGGCGACGTCAGCCACCTGAACCTGCACAAGACCTTCTGCATCCCCCATGGCGGGGGCGGTCCCGGCATGGGCCCCATCGGGGTCAAGGCGCATCTGGTGCCGCATCTGCCCGGCCACGTCGCCCGCGGCGGCACTGGCGCGGTGTCGGCGGCGCCTTTCGGCTCCCCCTCCATCCTGCCGATCTCCTGGGCCTATTGCCTGCTGATGGGCGGCGAGGGGCTGACCCAGGCCACCCGCCTGGCGATCCTGAACGGCAATTACATCGCCGCCCGGCTCAAGGGCGCCTATGACGTGCTCTACAAGGGGCCGACGGGGCGCGTGGCGCATGAATGCATCCTCGACACCCGTCCCTTCGCCGAGGTCGGGGTGACGGTGGACGACATCGCCAAACGGCTGGTGGATTGCGGCTTCCACGCGCCCACCATGTCCTGGCCCATCGCCGGCACGTTGATGGTCGAACCCACGGAAAGCGAAACCAAGGCCGAGCTGGACCGCTTCTGCGACGCGATGCTCGCCATCCGGGCCGAAATCGCGGAGATCGAGGCCGGAACCATCGCGGCCGATGCCTCGCCCCTGAAACACGCGCCCCACACGGTGGAAGATCTGGTGGGCGACTGGGACCGCGCCTATGCCCGCGAACAGGGCTGCTTCCCCCCCGGGGCCTTCCGGGTGGACAAGTACTGGCCGCCGGTCAACCGCGTGGACAACGCCTGGGGGGATCGCAACCTGACCTGCACCTGCCCGCCGATGTCCGATTACGCGGAGGCGGCGGAATAAGGCGCGCCGCCCGCCCCCTTCGGGCCGAAATACCGCAAGGGGTGAATTGAGCGCAGCTCAAGAGGGGGACAGCGTCCCCCTCTCTTCGGGTCAGACCGCGGTGGCCGCAGACCGCAGACCCGGTTCCGATCCCGCGCAGATCAGGCCCCGCACCGGTGCCGGGCTGTCGCTGGTCCTGTTCAATCCGCGCTGCGCAGCACCCGCGCGGGACGGGCCGCCAGGGGCCGCCAGGCGAACAGCAGACCGGCGGCGAGGTTGGCGGCCAGCCCGCCCAGCACCACGGCCAGCGCATTCGGCCAGATCACCTCGAATTTCGTCTCCATGACGAAATGCATCACGGCCCAGCCGCCCGCGATGCCCGCCCCGATGGCGACCACACCAGCCGCCGCGCCCAGCAGGGCCGCGCGCAGGGCAAGGCTGGACAGGATGCGCCCGCGCGTGGCGCCCAGGGTCTTCAGCACGGCGGCCTCGTACATCCGGTCCCGCTCCCCGGACAGGGCGGCGCCGATCAGCACCAGGAACCCGGTCAGCAGCGTCGCCGCCGCGCCATAGGAGGTCGCCGCGGCGATCCCGGTCAGCAATTCGCTGACCCGCCCGATGGCATCGCCCACCCGGATCAGCGTGATGTTGGGAAAGGCCCGGCCCAGGTCGCGCAGCAGATCGGCCTCGGCCTCCGGATCGGCATAGATGGAGGCGATGAACGTATGCGGCGCCCCCTCCAGGGCAGCGGCATTCATCACCGTGACGAACCCCATCCCCGCGCCAGAGAAATCGACCTCGCGAAAGCTGGTCAGGGTGGCGGTGATGTCCCGTCCCAGGATGTTCATCGTGATCTCGTCGCCCAGGGACAGGCCCATCTCGGCGCCTTCCTCGGCGGCGAAACTGATCTGCGGGGCGCCGGTGTACCCTTCGGGCCACCATTCCCCCGCCGTCACGGTGGTGTTCTCCGGCACGGCATCGGCATAGCTGGCGCCGCGATCGCCGCGCAGCACCCAATGATCGCCCGCCACCTCGCGGGCGGGTTGGCCGTTGATCTGCGTGATCACGCCGCGCAGCATCGGAGCCCGGTCCACCCGATCGACAGCCGGGTCACCTTCCACCCGGTCAAGAAATGCGGGCATCTGGTCCTTCTGGATATCGACCACGAAGAACGCCGGTGCCCGGTCCGGCAGGTCGCGGGTGATGGCGGCGCGCAGATTGCCGTCGATCTGGCCGACGGCGGCCAGCACCGACAGCCCCAGCCCCAGCGACAGAACCACCGGCAGCGCCTCGCTGCGCGGCCCGGCGATGGCGGCCACGGCCCACCGCAATGGCGGCATCCCGCGTGCGCGCCGGGCCAGGCGACCGGTCAGGCGTCGGATGCCCACCCCCGCCGCCGCCAGCAGGATCAGCGCAAAGCCGATACCGCCCGCTGTCCACAGCGTCAGCGCGGCAGAGCCGCTGAACCCCACGGCCACCGCCAGCAACAGCGCCAGCAGCGCTGCCGTGACCACCAGGTAGCGCCGCGCCGGCAGCAGCGGCCCGGCGGCGCCTGCATCGCGGAACAGGGTGGCGGCGCGGATCTCGTCGGTGCGCGACAGCGGCCACAAGGTGAAGATCAGCGCGGTCAGCGCGCCATAGATCGCCGCTTCGGCCAGCGGTGCGGGATACAGGCCGAAGACCGCCGGGATCGGCAGCTGCGCGGTGATCACCGGGGCCAGCAGCAGTGGCACCGCAGCGCCCAGCAGCAGACCGATGGCGATGCCCAGCAGGGCCAGCGCGCCGATCTGCAGGAAATAGGTCAGGAAGATAACCCGCCGCTCCGCGCCCAGGGTGCGCAGCGTGGCGATCACCGAGGTCTTGGCCGCCAGGTAGGCGCGCACCGCCGCCGACACGCCGACACCGCCAACCGCCAGACCCGACAGGCCGACCAGGATCAGAAACGCGCTCAGCCGTTCGACGAAACTGGCGATGCCCGGCGCGCCGTTGCGGCTGTCGCGCCAGCGGATGCCGCTTTCCGCGAAACGGTCGCGCGCGGCGGCTTCCAGCGCGGGCAGATCGGCGGCGGGGGGCAAGAGCAGGCGGTAATTCGTGTCAAAAAGCGTTCCGGCCGCCAGCAGGCCGGACCCGTCCAGCCCCGCCCGTGCCACCAATGTGCGCGGCCCGAGGGAGAAACCCGCGGCGGCGCTGTCCGGCTCCCGCTTCAGCGCGGCGGTCAGGCGCAGGGGATGGCCGCCCAGCTCGAACCGGTCTCCGATGTCCAGCCCCAGCCGGGCGATCAGCACCGGGTCCATGACCGCGCCCGCCACGCCGTCGCGCGACGCCAGCGCCGTGGCCAGCGGTTGCGCCGGGTCCAGCACGACGTCGCCGACCAGCGGATAGGCGTCATCGACGGCCTTCACCTGGGTCAGGGCGCGATCCTCGCCGACAACCGCCATGGAGCGGAAATCGGCGATCTCGGACACCGCCTCGGCACGATCCTCCATCCAGGCGCGTTCGTCCTCGGTGGCGAAGCGGTATGTCAGCTCGATCTCCGCATCGCCGCCCAGCAGGGCCGCGCCCTCGGCGGCCAGGCCCGCGTCGATGGCGCTGCGCACACTGCCCACGCCGGCGATGGCGGCCACGCCCAGGGCCAGGCAGGCGACCAGGATGCGGAACCCTGACAGCCCGCCGCGCAATTCCCGTGCGGCCAGCCGGGCGGCGATGGCCGCGTCGCGGCGCAGGCTCATGTCGCGGCCTCCCGGGGCGTGGCCTCCGCCCGATCCTGCGGGGCGACATGGCCGTCGCGCAGGTGCACCACCCGGTCGCAGCGCGTGGCCAGGTCATCGGCATGGGTGACCAGGATCAGCGTGGCGCCGTGGCGGTCGCGCAGACCGAACAGCAAGTCGATGATCGCCGCGCCGTTGCTGCCGTCCAGGTTGCCGGTCGGCTCGTCCGCCAACAGGATCTCGGGGCGGGGCGCACAGGCGCGGGCCAGGGCGACGCGCTGCTGTTCGCCGCCCGACATCTGCGAGGGGTAATGATCGGCGCGATGCGACAGGCCCACCGCCTCCAGCTCGGCCGCGGCGCGGTCGAAGGCGTCGCGATGGCCGGCCAGTTCCAGCGGCGTGGCGACATTTTCCAGCGCGGTCATCGTGGGAATCAGGTGGAAGGATTGGAAGACCACCCCCATATGTTCCCTGCGAAACCGGGCCAGCGCATCCTCGGACATCGCGGTCAGATCCTGCCCCAGTGCAATGATCTGTCCGCCCGTGGCACGTTCCAGCCCACCCATGAGCATGAGGAGAGACGATTTGCCCGATCCGCTTGGCCCCACCAGCCCGAGAGTTTCGCCCTTTGCGACATCAAGGTCGATCCCGTGGAGGATCTCCACCCGGCCCGCATTGCCATCAAGGGCCAGCCGGGCCCCGCTGAGAGAGAGTACATTGTGCGTCATGGCGGCCTTTTCCGGGGTCTGGTCCAGGGTGTCATATGGGGGCCGAGCGATTGCCCGCAAGGCACGGTCCGGCATTCTTGGCCCGCTGGCAGGGGTGGCGCTGCTGGCGGCGGCGCCGGTCACGGCCCAGGACACGGCCCAGGACACGGCCCGGAATACGGCAGGCGATGCGGCCCGGACGCGGATCCTGGCACTGGGCGACAGCCTGACCCAGGGCTATGGCCTGGCGCCCGAGGACGGGCTGGTGCCGCAGTTGCAAGCCTGGCTGGAGGCGCGCGGCCACGACGTGCGGATCATCAATGGAGGCGTTTCGGGTGACACCACGGCCGGTGGGCTGGCACGGGTGGAATGGTCGCTGTCCGATGATGTGGACGCGATGATCGTGGCTCTGGGCGGCAATGACGTGCTGCGCGGGCTGGACCCGGCGCAGACCCGCGCCAACCTGGACGGCATCCTGAAGGCCGGGGCGGGGCGCGATCTTCCGATGATGCTGGTGGGCCTGCCCGCCGCAGGCAATTTCGGCGCGGTCTACAAGGCGGAGTTCGAGGCGATCTTTCCCGAACTGGCCGCGAAACATGACACCTTGCTGGTGCCCAGCATCTTTGCCGGGCTGGGCGATCCCTCGGACCCGACGGCGCTGCGTGGCCTGATGCAGGACGACGGCATCCACCCCAACGCGCAGGGCGTCACCCGCATCGTCAAGGCCCTGGGCCCCGAGGTCGAGGCCCTGATCCTTCGGGCGGAGGCGGATCCGGCAGGCTGAGGGTGACAGCGGCCTCGCCCGGTCCTAGCCGTCGGCGCGGCGCTGGCCGCCACGCAGGGCCTTCCAGGCAAAGACGGGCAGGCGCCGCAGGGTGGCGCGGGTCATTTCCGGATACTCGATCTCGCCGGCCAGCAGGCGGAAGTAGAGATGGCGCAGCGTCCCCGACCCCCGGAATGCCCGCACGAAGGCGCCGCGCAGCGGTCGGGAGAAGATCAGCACCCGGATCGCCCGTGCTTGTCGCAACGACCGATGGATCGGGCGCAATTCCGCACGGTAGCGCGGCAAGGCGCTGTCCGGTGCGCGCGCGGCGATGGCGGCCACGGCGGAGCGTGCCGCCAACTGGCCCGAGCGCATGGCAAAGGCGATGCCCTCACCGGTGATCGGATCGACCAGCCCGGCCGCATCCCCGGCCAGCAACACCTTGCCGCGCCCCGGCACCCGGCGGAAATCGCCGAAGGGCAGGAACTGACCCTTGCTGGCCATCGCCGGGTCATGGCCCAGCAGCGCCAGGTAGTCGCCCATGGCGGATTTCATGTCCGCATTGCGCGCCAGCACACCGCCCACCCCGATGGTGGAACTTCCACGTTTGGGGAAATGCCAGCCATAGCCCCATTCGGCGGCGCCGAAATCAATGCGCAGCGGCGCGGCGGTATTGTCGCCCTTTGGCGGGGCCTCGACCTCCAGCCCGAACCCGATCCGGGCGCGGTTGAAACTCTCCCCGAACAGGGCCCGCGCCACCTGGCTGTTGGCGCCATCGGCCCCGATCAGCAGGGCGGCGGTCAGACTGCGCCCGGATTTCAGCGTGAGGGCCGGGGCCTCCGTGTCGATCGCGGCGATGGGTTGACCGGTAAGATCGGTGGCCCCGGCCTCCAGCGCCAGGGCGACCATGTGCCGGTCCAGCTCGCGGCGCATGGTCAGGTGCATCGGCGGGATGTCCCGGATCAACCCCAGGTCCTGGCCATGCGCGGCAAAGCGGACGTCGGTCTTTGTCTCCAGAATGGCACGGGGCGGAGCGGCGCCGAAGATGCGGCGGTAATACCGCAGGCTGCGCCCGGTAAAGCCGCCGCCGCACAGTTTCTCGCGCGGGAACCGGTACCGATCCACCAGCGCCACCCGCAACCCGGCCCGCGCGACCGTGATCGCGGCAGCCGCCCCCGCCGGGCCGGCGCCCAGCACGATCACGTCAAAGGCATCCTTCATCCGGCGGGCTTCCCGTCAAAGAAGAACCGGCGGATATCGTCCCACAACCGGTTCGAAGTGATGAACAACAGGTGGCCCTGACCGTCGTAGATATAGAATTTCTCGGCCGCGACCTTGCCCGCGAACCGGCGTGTCCGGTCGACGGAGAACACGGAATCGGCCCCGCCGTGGAAAAAACCGATGCGCACGTCGGACAGCTGTTCGGGGTGTTGCAGGCGCCAGTACAGCAGATCCGCAGTATGGGCCATCGTCAGCTTTTGCGCCGGGGTGGTCAGGCGCGGGCGTGAGGTCTTTGCCAACTGGGCGCTGCGGGCGGCCTGTTCACGGTTGGCGTAATGGTCGCGACCGTACAGCAGGGTACGGTAATTCTCTGCCCAGGCGTCGGCCATCGACTTGCCATCGGCCCGCAGCAGGGCCGTCACCACGTCGCGGAACCCCTTGAGTGAAGCGACGATCGCCGCCGGGCTGTCGGAGGCCGAAGAGAGCATGGCGATGGAGATATCGCGGGTCTTCAGGTGCTTGGCCGCTTCCAGCGCGACGGGGCCGCCGGTGGAATAGCCGATCATGTAGACCTCCTGCGCGTCGATCCGGTTCAACGTGTCGGCGATCAGCTGGCCGGCCAGTTCGATGTCGACGCGGTGGTCCAGTTCCAGCCCGTCCATGCCGGGATAGCGATAGGCGATGACGGCGCTGTCGGGTTCCTGCCAATTCAGCACAGGACGGAAAATCCCGACGGAGGCCAGAGCACCGGGGATCACCACGATGGCCTTCTGCACGCCCTGATGGACTTTGCCGTCGTCCAGCATGGGAAAGCTGGCCGCCTCTTGCGGGGGCGGCAAGGCGGTGCAGGCGGCAACGAGCAGCAAGAGGATCAGGCGGGCGTAGGGCAGGAACATCCGTCGGTGCTTTGGACTGGGGCCGGTGGTCCCTGCGACCTTAGCCGCTGTGGGTCCGGGGGAAAACCGAAACCGACGGGCGCGCGCGCGACGCGGCACCGCGGGGTATGGTGACGGCCCGGCCCCCGGCAGCATGGGGGCGGGCCGTACCTGAGGGGCGGGGCCGGCCAGTGCGGCCGGCCATTGTTTGGCTACAGGACGGTGACCTTGGTGCCGATCGGAACCTGGTTGTACAGCGCGATCACGTGGTCGTTGACCATGCGGAAGCAACCGCTGGAGGCCGCGCGCCCGATGGAGGACGGGGCGGTCGTGCCGTGGATGCGGATATAGGTGTCCTTGTCTCCCTCGTAGAGGTAAAGCGCCCGCGCGCCCAACGGATTGCCCGGGCCGCCGGGCATCCGCTCGCGGTTGCCCTTGAACTTGCCGTAATCGCGGGGGTTGCGGTCGATCATGTCGTCGGTCGGGCGCCATGTGGGCCATTCGACCTTGCGTTTGATCGTGGCGGTGCCGGTCCAGCCCAGACCGGGCTGCGCGACCGCGATGCCATAGCGCATGGCGACGCCGGGTTCGACGATGTGGTACAGGAAGTAGGATCGCGGCAGGATCACGATCTGACCGGGCTGATAGGCCGGGCTGAAGGTCACGCGGGTCGGCATGAAGATCTGGTCGACAGCCTGCGCGTCGCGCGGCAGGAACGGCAGGGCGGTTGCCGCAAGGGCGGAGGCCATGAAAGAACGGCGGGTCGGCATTGGCAGCACTCCATTTGGCAGAGGTGAGGCGGTATTTTGCCACCTCGTTGCTGCATTGTAACGACAGGCCGGCAGGGAACGTTCCGCCTGAGCCGGCGAAGTGTGGCATCCGTGCCGCTATTTCCGCTCACATTTGCGTCAGGATCGCCGGGCGTTCTGGATTCGCCCGGTGCGGTATGCCGGGCGCGGTCCGGTCCGGCAGGCGGAGGGCGCTCACGTAGCCGCGGCCACTGCCAGATCGGCCATCGCCCGGATCGCGTCGCGGCTTTGGGCCACGGCGATGAACCGCGCATTGTGACAGAACTTCGCGCCCGCCACGCCGGAGGCCTCCTCAAGCGCGGCGTCTGTCAGGCCCGCCCAGCTTTCGGGCAGGTCTGCACGGCTTTCGAAGGTATCGCCGCTTTTGCGGATGGTGGTGAGGGTCCAGTCGTCCTGGCGCGGGTGGATCACGAACAGCAGGTGGTCGGCGCCTGCCTTCTCAACGGCGGAGCGGAAGGGCATCCCCATGGGCAATTCCAGCACCTGCCCGTCGCCCGCCGCCGCGATGGCGGCCGTCACCATCGCCTCGGCCCGGCGTTTGGCCGCGCGCTTGGCGATCGCGGCCTCTATGAAGGCGCGTGCCACCGGCAGCGCGGCGGCAAAGGCATCGTCATCCGCCGTATCGCCGCGCGCGTCGAAGGCCGGTTTCAGCGATTCCAGCAGCACCGGCAGCGTCATCCCCGCCAGCGGCCCCGCGACAGAGGGCTCCAGCGCCCCGTTGTCCATCAGGTCGATCGGCAGGACAAAGCCCTGGTCGAAGGCCTCGTGGATATCTTCCAGGTCGGATTCGGGCACGTTCAGCGCGTGCAGGTAATCGCGGCCGTAGTGCCGCCAGATCAACCCGAAGGAGCTGTAGGGTCGGCCGTCCTCGCGCAGGGGGTTGGGGCGTTGGTGGTGGTCGAAGATCCGTGCCGCCGCGTCGTAGTCACGCCCGACGTCAAAGATGATCCGGCCTTCTCCCGGCGTGATCCATGCCGCATCCCGTGATCGCACCAGCGCGGCCTCAGGGTACAGTCGGGTCAGAATGACCGCGGAAAGCAGCTCATCCGCGTGAAAGCCACCGGAATGGGTGACGAGGTGGGTCATGGTCATCTTTGGCACTCTGTCAGGTCTGGACCGGCCCCGGCGGATAACCGTGATCCGCTGCGGCCCGTGGGGGTCGCCGTACCTTGCCACGAAACGCGCCGGGGGGCCAAGGTGCCGACCGCCGCCCGCGACACTTGATGCATGGCCACGGAGAAAATGTCCCTATCCCTGTCCCTATCCCTGTCTCGGTTGCGGGCCAGCGCCAGCCCTGGGGATCGCGCCGGTGGGCCTTCCGGGGCGGGTGCTAGTAGACGGCGGCGTAGGCGGCGCAGGCCTCGTCCATGGACCGGCTGGACAATTCGTCCAGCTCGCCGCGTTTATGGGCGATGTAGACCTCGCGGAACCCCTCGGGCAGCCAGCCCTGCACCACCTCTTCCGCGGCCAGTCGGTCCAGCGCGGCCTCCAGTGATTGGGGCAGCCGTTCGATCCCGCGATCGGCCAGGGCCTCGGGGGATAGCAGGGACAGGTCTTCCTGCGTGGCGGGCGGGGCGGTCAGCCCCTCGTCGATGCCCTGGCATCCGGCATGGAGCAGCATCGCCAGCACCAGATGCGGCGCTGCGGCGGCATCGGCGGCGCGGTATTCCAGGTTGAACTGGCGGGCGATCCTGTCCGGGTCGGTCGCGGCGACCGGGCAGATCCGCAGCGACGATTCGCGGTCCCTGTCCCCCAGGTTGTTGTAGGCCGCGCTCCACCGATGCGGGGTCAGGCGCAGATAGGAGACCCGGGATGGCGCGGTGAAGGCCAGTATGGCGGGCATGTATTTCAGAATCCCCGCGGCGAAAGCTGAGGTGACAGGCGCCAGCCCGTCCTGCCCCGCCGCGTCCCAGGTACAGGGCTGCCCCTGCGCATCGACAAAGCTGAAATGAACATGCACGCCATTGCCGACCCCGGCCGCGTCGCGGATCGGGGTGAAGGTCGCGCGCTCCCCTTCGTCGGCGGCGATCAGTTTCACGATCTCGCGCAGCATCGTCGCCTGGTCGGCGGCGGTCAGGGCATCGGTCGGGTCGATGGTCAGTTCGTATTGCCCGGCGCCGAATTCCCGCAAAAAGGTGTCGGGCTGCATCCCCGCCGCGCGCAGCGCCGCCATCACCCGTTCGCCCAATCGCCGCCCGACGGAGAACCCCGCCAGGCTGAAGGCATCGCCCGGTGTCGCGTCATGATCGAGCAGCTGGAATTCATGTTCGAACGTCGCGATGGCCCGGACCCCGGCGACCCGTTCCAGCCGCGCGATGGCGCCTTTGAGCAGCGACCGCGTACAGCAGGCCCACGGCGTGCCGTCCAGCGTGGTGATGTCGCCCAGCATCACCCGTTCGACCCGATCGCTCAGCGGCAGCTCCAGCTGTGTGGCGGCGTCGGGCATCAACAGCAGATCCCCGAGAGAGCCAAAGGGCCCCTCCGCGATGCCGTCGAAACAGGAGATCATGACGTTGGTCGGGGTCCAGCCCACGCCTTTTTCCAGACGCTTGTCGAGCGCGGAGAGAGGGAACCCCTTGCCCCGGACCTTGCCGGCGATATCGCAGGTCGCCGCAAACACGAGGGGGTCGCTCATGTCTCCGGCCCGGAGGGCGGCATCAGGGTCTGCCGGTACTCGTCCCATTGTTCGATCCTTTGTTTGGCTTGGTTCCAGTCGCTTTCGGCGACACGGGTCATGATGGCTTCCATGACGGACAGCGCGCCGGCGTAGCTGTCCCAGAAGGTCCCGTTCTCGATCGGGACGGCCAGGACTTCGTGGGCGTGGCGGGCGATCGGGGAAATCCACTTGTCGGTGATCAGGACGATCCGGCAGCCGCGTTTGGACGACGTCATCGCCGCCAGCCGTTCCAGGTTCACCTGGTAGCGGCGGAAATCGACGATCAGCAGGATATCGGATTTCCGCATCCCCGTGACATAGCCGGGCCAGGTTTCGGGGTCGGCGGGCAGGTGGTGCACCTTGGGCCGGAACTGGCGCAGGTGGCGGAACATGTATTGCGCCAACCCGTCCGATACGCGCCCGCCGATCATGTAAAGTCCCGGCCCCGGTTCGGAGAGCAGCTTGCACACCCGCGTGAACTGCGCATCCGAAATTGTGGTCGCGACCTCGGCCATCAACATTTCGGCGCGGCGCATGAATTCGGCGAACCAGGCCTCTTCAAAGGGTTTTTGCGTGGCCATCAGCTGGATCGGGGATTTCTGCCCCTCCTTCAGCTCGCCGATCAGGGCCTGCTGAAACGCCTGGTAGCCGGAATAGCCCAACTTGCTGACAAAGCGGGAGACAGTGGGCCCGGAGGATTGCGCGGTCTTCGCCAGGTCCTGGATCGATTGCAGCCCCGCAAAGGGATAGTCGGACAAAAGCACCGAGGCGAGCGTGCGCTCCGCCGGGGTGAAGGTTTCCGTAAGCTGCTCAATTTTCTCGCGAACTTGCATGGAGGCTATCCATGCATTCGGAATGAAATGTGTCAACATTAAAAAAATCATTGACTCTGAAAGTATTCTATCAATCCTCGGGAGGCGAAGGCGATGCGGAAAAATTGCCCGCTCGCAAGGAAAAAGAAGGTAAGATGTTGACGACTGCCCCCCTGTTGGACGCCGGCGTGGACCCCGCCCCGGTGGAGAAGATCGCCGCAACAGGCGACATGCCGGCGCTGCTGGTCTGCGAACACGCCGGACAGGCGGTGCCCCGGCGGCTGAACGGCCTGGGGCTGACCGCGCAGACCCTGGACCTGCATGTCGGCTGGGACGTGGGCGCCGCCGCGGTGACCCGCCGAATGGCGCGGCGGCTGGGATGTGCCGCGGTGTTGCAGCGCTATTCGCGGCTGGTGATCGATTGCAACCGTCCGCCGGATGCTGCCGATGCGATCCCTGCCGTGTCCGATGGCGTGCAGGTGCCGGGAAACCGCGACCTGTCCGCCGCGCAGCACGGGGGCCGGGTGGCGGAGATCTTCCAGCCCTTTCACGAGGCCGTGCTGGCCGCCCGCGCCGCGCCGCTGTCGGTGATGCTGTCGATCCACAGCTTCACCCCTCGCCTGGCCGCGACCGGGGCGCTGCGGCCCTGGCATATCGGCTTTCTGGGGCGGCGGGACTTGCGCAGTTCGGAACGGCTGATGGAGGTCATCGCCGGGCTGCGCCCCGATTTCGACCTGGCGTTGAACGAACCTTATCAGATCGACGACGACAGCGACTGGTTCGTGCCCCGCCATGGCGAAGCCTCGGGGCTGCCGCACAGCCTGATCGAAATTCGCCACGACCTGATTGCCACCGAAGCCGGGCAGGCGGAGATCGCCGATCTTCTCTGCGATGCCGTGACAACCTTTCTGGAGACCGGATGCTGACCCGAGACATTCCCCTAGATCCAAGCGCCTCGGCCCTGCTGTTCATCGATGTGCAGAACTTTTCGGCCCGGCGTGACGGGGGCGAATTCGCCCATCTGTCCCCCGAGACGTTTCAGGCCCAATACGGCGCCTTCTTCGACCAGTTCGAGGCCGAGACCCTGCCCAACATGCAGGCCCTGCGCGCCGCTGCCCGCGCCGCCGGGGTGGAGGTGATGTACACCACCATCGAAAGCCTGACCAAGGACGGCCGGGACCGCAGCCTGGATTACAAGATCACCGGCTTCAACGTGCCCAAGGGATCCTGGGACGGCAGGCCGCTGGACGCGCTGGCCCCGGAGGAGGACGAGATCTGGCTGCCGAAGACCTCTTCCTCCGTCTTTGTCTCCACCCATATCGACTATGTCCTGCGCTGCCTGGGCGTTCGGCAGATCGTCCTGTCCGGCCTGCTGACCGACCAATGCGTCGAAAGCGCGATCCGCGACGCCTGTGACCTGGGCTACCTGGTGACGCAGGTGACCGACGCCTGCCTGACCTACACGCCCGAACGCCAGGCCAATTCCATCGCCACGATCAAGGGATACTGCCGTCAGGTCACGACCAGAGAGCTGATCGAAGAACTCGAAGGAGCATCCGCATGAGCCTGCACCAGAAGATCTGGGACGAGATCGACACCAATCCCGACCGCGTCATTTCCCTGACGCAGGAGATGGTGCGCATCCCCTCGGTGAACCCCAAGTTCGAGACGAAACAGGGGCTGAACAACGAAACCGCCGTTGCCGCGCTGGTGGAGGACCGGCTGAAATCCCAGGGCTACCAGACCGAAAGCTGGGAGGTCTTCGAAGACCGGCCCAACGTGGTGGGCAGTCTGCCCGGCACTGAGGATCGCAGCCTGATCCTGTGCGGTCATATCGACACCGTGCCGGTGGGCAATGCCGCCAACTGGACGGTGGACCCCTTCGGCGCCGAGCTGCGCGATGGCCGCCTGTACGGGCGGGGCAGCGTGGATATGAAGGCCGGGCTGGCCGCCTGCATCGCGGCGGTGGAATCCATCAAGGCCGCCGGGATAGAGCTGGAGGGCCGGGTATCGATCCACGCCGTGGTGGACGAGGAAGCCGGTGGTTTCGGCGCCATGGATGCGGTGAAGAAGGGGCACCTGGCAAAGAACGCGATCATCGCCGAACCCACCTGGGACAAGGTCGTTCCGGCGGAGGGCGGGCTGGAATGGGTGCGTGTCACGCTGATCGGGCGCTCCGGCCATGCCGGAATGCGCTACAACGACATCTTCCCCCAGCCTGATGTGCCCGGCCGCCTGATCCCGGCTGTCAACGCGATCGAGATCGCGGCACGGTTCCTGGCCGCGCTGAAGGAATTCGAGGCCTCGCGCTGCCGCACCAATTACCACCCGCTGTGCCCGCCGGGCCTGTCCACGATCAACCCCGGCGTCATTCACGGCGGTGTCGGCATCGGGGACGACGGCTTGCCCTTCATCCGCACCAACCCCGCGATGACCCCGGACCGGGTGACGCTGGATCTGGACCTGAAATTCCTGCCCAACGAGACATCCGCCGAAGTCCGCGCGGAGTTCGAAGCCTTCGTCGCGGCCTTCGCCGCGCTGGACCCCTGGACCCGCGCCCACCCGCCCGAAGTGACCTGGGAACTGGGCGGCCTGCATTTCCCGCCGATGGATACGCCGGTGGACCATCCCATCGTGACCTCGTTGGTGGGCCACCATTCCACTCTCGCCGAGACGCCCGAGGTGCGCGGCTTCGACGCCGTGACCGATGCCGCCCATTACGCCGGCGCCGGGGTGGATGCCTGCATCTACGGCCCCTCGGGCGACGGGTTTCATGGCGACAACGAATATGTCGACGTCGCCTCTCTGCATCGCAGCACCAAGGTGATCGCGGCGGCGATCCTCGACATCTGCGGCACCCGCTAGGGCGGGGCGCACAAGAAAGCCGGGAAACGGCACGCACCCACACACAGCACCAACAAGGAGAGCCAACATGCCTACCCGAAGAAATCTGATCACGGCCAGTATCATGGCCCTGACGCTGGGGCTGCCCGCCCTGGCGCAGGCCGAAACCGTCAAGATCGGCGTGCTGGCGCCGGTATCCGGCCCGGCGGCCGCCGATGGCCAGGAGATGGTGAACGGTGCGCAGCTGGCGGTGGACGAGCTGAACGCCGCCGGCGGCATTGCCGGCTACACGTTCGAACTGGCCGTGGGCGACGCGGCCGACCAATCCGCCGCCTCTGTCGCGACGGCGGCGGAGCGGCTGCTGGGCGACCGGGAAATGGGCGCCATCGTGACCGGCTATGCCTCCGGCTCCAATTTCGAGATCGAGATCATGGCCGAGATGGAGATGATCTATCTGGTCTCCGCGAATTCCTCCCAGACCCGCGACATCATCTCCGAAGACCCGGAGGCTTTCCCGACAATCTGGTCCTTCACCCCGTCCTTTGACGCCTACAATACCGGTGTGGTGCCGGTGATCGACCGGCTGGGCGACGGCACGATCGAACTGCCGAACAAGAAGGTTGCGATCATCTCCTCGGACAACCCGTATTCCAAGACCATCGCAGAAGGGCTGGTGGACAGTTTCGGCGCAGCCGGATGGGAGATCACGGTGAACGACCTGGTGCCCTTTGGCGAGGTCGGCGACTGGCGCGGCTTTTTGGCCAAGGTACGGCAGGATCCCCCGGCGGTGGTCATCAACACCGACTACCTGTCGGGCAACGCGGCCGCCTTCATGTCGCAATTCATGGAACAGCCGACCGACAGCCTGGTGTTCATCCAATACGCCCCCTCCGTCCCGGAATTTCTGGACCTGACGCAGGAGGCAAGCTCTGGCGTGCTGTATAACCTGCTGGGGGGCGTGTTGCCCGTCAGTGCGTCCGAACGCGCAAACAAGGTCGTCTCGGCCTATGTGGAGGCCTACGGCAACGAGCCGGGAACCTACGGCCCGATGCTTTACGAGGAAGTCATGCTGTATGCCGATGCCCTGAAGGCGGTCGGCGACCCGCAGGACCGTGTGGCCATCGGCGAATACATCGGGTCCGCCAGCAAGGAAACGGCAGCCGGGCTGATCGAATTCGATCCCGAAACCCACCTGGCGGTGCAGGGCGATGCGCATATCCCGTTGCAGTTCTACCAGATCCAGGATGGCAAGCGGGTTCTCTTTGCGCCCGAAGGCTATGCCAACGGCGCATTCATGACCCCGCCGTGGATGGACTGACCTGACATGCCGGACCCGATACTCGAACTCTCAAATGTCACCAAGACTTTCGGCGGGCTGACGGCCGTCAACGACGTCGGCTTTCAGGTCAGGCGCGGTGAAATCTTCGGGGTCGCGGGGCCGAACGGGTCCGGCAAGTCGACGATGTTCAACTGCATCACGGGCATCCCCTTTGGTCCGACCCGGGGGGATATCCGGTTCAAGGGCGCGCCGATCCACAATCTGCGCCCGCATCAGATCTTTCGCCGGGGTCTGTCCCGCACCTTCCAGAAAGATGCGGAATTTCCCGACCTGTCGGCCCGCGAAACCACCGCGCTGGGCGCCCATTTCGCCGCCGGGCTGCGCGGTGGCGCGATGCGCGACGCGACCGAAGAGGCGCTGGACCTTGTGGGGTTCGACCCCGTGCGCCGGGACATGGAGACGGCCGACCTGTCCGTCTACCAGAAGAAACAGCTGATGATCGCCTCGGCGTTGGTGACACGCCCCGACATCCTGATGCTGGACGAACCGGCCTCTGGCCTGACCCGCCCGGAAATCGCGGAGCTGGACGCGCTGCTGCTCAGGGTGAACCGGCATGGCGTGACGATCCTGATCATCGAGCATGTGCTGGGTCTGCTGCTGTCGGTCAGCCAGCGGTTGCTGGTTCTCAACCACGGCGCCGTCCTGATGGAGGGCGATCCGCAGACCGTCATCCGCGACGACCGCGTCGTCGAAGCCTATATCGGAGGGGCCACCGTATGAGCCGACTACTGGACGTCAGCGGGTTGCAGGCGGGCTATGGCCAGATGCCGGTCCTGCACGGCATCGACATCCATGTCGACGCGGGCGAGGCAATCGGCCTGTTCGGTCCCAACGGCCACGGCAAGACGACGCTGCTGCGCGCGGTGTCGGGCCTGCTGCGGGTCAGCGCCGGCACGATCACCTTTGACGGGCGTGACATCACCCGTGCCAAGCCGTCGGACATTGTCGCGGCCGGGCTGGTCCATGCGCAGCAGGGCAACACCCTGTTCGGCGACATGGGCGTGGAAGAGACGCTGGAGCTTGCCGCCTTCAACCGCCGCGCGCGGACCGGATGGCGCGACCGCATGGCGGAGGTGCACAGCCTGTTCCCCCGCCTGGCAGAGCGGCGGCGGCAATCGGCCCGGACCCTGTCCGGCGGGGAGCGGCAGATGCTGTCCATCGGTTGCGCGCTGATGTGCAACCCACGCCTGCTGATCCTGGACGAACCCACGCTGGGCCTGTCGCCCCGCCTGAAGGGAGAACTGCGCGACGCCATCGCCGCCATCGCCGAAAGGGGTATCCCCCTGATCGTCGTCGAACAGGATGTGGAATTTCTGCTGGCGCTGTCCAGCCGGCTCTATCTGGTGGAGCAGGGCGAGGTGGTCAACGAAATCGACAAGGCCAACGCGCCGGATCATCAGGAGATCATGGATATGTATTTCGGCGAAGGGGCCCGATGATGGATGGCGTTCTGATTCCAACGCTGGTGTCCGGGCTGCTGCTCGGGTCGCTTTATGCGCTGATGGCCTCCGGCCTGTCGCTGGTCTGGACCACGCTGGGGGTGTTCAACTTTGCCCATGGCGCGCTGATGACCCTGGGAGCCTATGTCGCCTGGACGGTCACCGAACCGCTGGGTCTGGGCCTGTTTGCCGGCATCATCGCGGGCATCGGCGCCGCTGCCCTGGCGGGCGTGCTGATCGAATGGTTGCTGGTGCGGCCCTTCTACGAAAGCCGCAACATGATGCTGATCACGGTGATGACGACGCTTGCCGCATCAACCATCATCGAGCGGGGCAGCTCCATGATCTGGGGTCCGCGGCTGAAGCAGCTGCCGCGGGTCATCGACGGCCAGGTCAACATCCTGGGCGCGCCGGTTTCGGCCCATGAGGCGCTGATCATCGTATTGGCGCCGATCGTGCTGCTGGCGCTGTGGTGGTACACCGGGCGCACCCGGTCGGGCCGGTCCCTGCGCGCTGTGGGCCAGAACCAGGACAGCGCCGCGCTGATCGGGATCGACGTGCCGCGCACCTTCTCGCTGGCCTTCGGATTGTCGGCGGCGCTGGCGGGGCTGACAGGTGTTCTTCTGGGGTCCATCCGATTTGTCACGCCGGGGCTGGGGGCCGATCCGCTGGTCAACGCGATGATCGTGGTGATCTTCGGCGGGCTGGGCAGCCTGGGCGCCACCGCCGGTGCCGCCTATGTCATCGGCTTCTTCGAGGCGCTTCTGGTCCTGTGGCTGGGACTTTACTGGACGCCATCGGTGCTGTTCGTGGCGCTGATCTTCATTCTGGTCTTCCGGCCGAACGGACTTTTCGGGAAAGCGTCATGACACGAAATCACTGCCTTTTCGCGCTGGCCGGGCTGATCCTGCTGCTGCTGGTCCCTTTCGTCTTTACGGACAGCTACACGCGCCATGTCTTCATCGTCGCCTTCATCTACGCCACGGTGGCGGCCAACTGGGATCTCAGCCTAGGGATCGGGGGCCTGTTCAACTTCGGGCACCTCGCCTTCTTCGGGATCGGGGTCTACACCGCCGCGATGCTGACCAGCCACCTGGACCTGTCGCCCTGGCTGGCGATCCTGGCGGGCGGGGCGACGGCGGCCGGGGCCGGGCTGTTGATCTCCCTTCCCGTTGCGCGGCTCAAGGGGATCTACGTCGTGCTGGTCACCTTTGCCTTCGGGCAATTGTGCATGCAGATCGTCCTCAGCCAGGGGGATCTGACCGGCGGGGCCGAGGGGCTGGTACGGCTGCCCTACCTGAAGCTGGGTGACTACAACTTCATCCGCGATTTCAAGTTCGCCTATTACTACGTCGCCCTCGGCCTGCTGACCCTGTCGGTCATCGCCCTGCTGTTCATCGCCAGATCGCCCTTCGGCCTGTCGCTGCGGGCGGTGCGGGACAACCCGGAATATGCCCAGTCGCGCGGAATTTCCGTTGCACGGCAGCGCGTGCTGGTCATGGTGGTCTCGGCGGTCTTCACCGGGATAGCGGGCGGGCTTTACGCGATCTATTTCCGCGTCGCCTCGCCCGAGGTTTTCGGGTTCTCCCTCGGAACGCTGATCCTTTCGATGGTGCTGATCGGCGGCGCCGGGTCGATCCTGGGGCCCGTCTTTGCCGCGCTGGCGCTGACCTTCCTGACGGAAGCGATGGCCGGGGTGCGCGGGCTGGAAGAGGCCCGGTTCATCATCGTGGCCGTGGCCATGATCCTTGTCCTGCGCCTGGTGCCCAGCGGCGCAATCGACATCTTCTCACGTCTGACACGGGCGGGCAGGAACAGTTGAAGGAGACCACCATGAAGACCCACTCGATCAAGACCACCCATGGCACCATTGCCGCCTCGGACACCGAAGCCGAGGGCCCCGTGGTCCTGATGATCCACGGCAATTCCTCCTGCCGGCAAGTGTTCCGCAACCAGCTGGACGGTGCCATCGGCACCGAATTCCGGGTCATCGCCTTTGACCTGCCCGGCCATGGCGAAAGCAGCGATGCCCCGGACCCGGAGCGGACCTACTGGATGCCCGGCTATGCCGATGCCGCGATCGAGCTGATGGCCGCGCTGGGCATCGACCGCTACGCCGTGCTGGGCTGGTCGCTGGGCGGTCACATCGGTCTGGAGATGCTGGCCCGGACCAAGGCCATCACCGGCCTGATGATTTCCGGCACGCCCCCCGTCGCGCGGGCGGAGGATTCCATCGCCGCCGGTTTCCGCGCCAGTGAGCATATGCACCTTGCCGGTCAGGAGGCGTTCACCGAACAGGACGTGTCGAACTACGCGCATTCCACGTGCGGACAGAACGCCCCGTTCGAACCCTTCCTGCTGGATTGCGTGGCCCGTACCGACGGGCGCGCGCGGCGGTTGATGTTTGGCCGCCTGCTGGCTCCCGAGGCCGGCGACCAGCAGGAGATCGCGATCAACAGCCCCGTGCCGCTGGCCATCGTGAATGGCGAAGACGATGTGTTCATTCAGAACGATTTCATCGCGGGCCTGCCTTATGCGAATCTGTGGGAAAACACGGTCTACCGGCTGGAAGGCATCGGCCATGCGCCGTTCTGGGAAGTGCCGGACCAGTTCGACCCCTATCTGCGCCGCTTTCTCGGCTCGCTCTGAGCGCGGTTGCGGCGGCCCGGCTCATCGGGCCGCCACCCCACCGTTCGGGGGCCTTCGGATCGCGTCGGGGGACATCGCGACAACGGTCAGGGCGGAAGACCTGGTGATCTCCTCTTGCCGAACCGCAATTCCGGGACTTCGCTGCCGGTCAGGGCAACCGCCCTGGAGCGGGTCGGAAGTTTCCTGTTGTTAACGGTCCGGTCTCTTGGTTTCTATGGCCCAGCCAGGGGGGCCGATCTTGATCAAAATACTGCATACCGCTGACGTTCACCTCGATTCTCCCCTCAGATCGCTTGCCCTGCGCGATACCGCGCTGCACGAGACGGTCGCCGCTGCCTCCCGATCGGCCTTCGTCGGGCTTGTCGATCTTGCCATTGCAGAACAGGTCGCGGCGCTGCTGATCGCCGGGGATCTGTTCGACGGCAAGGAACGCAGCGCCCGGACCGGGGCCTTTCTGATGGCCGAATTGCACCGGCTGGGCGCGGCGGGGATCCGGGTCTTCTACATCAAGGGCAACCACGACGCGGAGAACCCGATCACCGGCACGCTGGACTTGCCCTCCAATGTGCATGTCTTCGATGCCCGTGGCGGCCGGGCGCAGCTGACCGATGACATCTGGATACACGGCGTCAGCTTTGCGGATCGCCACGCGCCCGACAGCCTGCTGCCCCGTTTCAAGGCGCCGGTGGCGGGCGCGGTGAATATCGCGATGCTGCACAGCTCTCTGGGCGGGGCAGCCGGTCATGATGTCTATGCGCCTTGCAGTGTCGCGGAGCTGACCGGCATGGGGTTCGATTACTGGGCCCTGGGGCATATCCACAAGCGGCAGGTTCATTCGGAACGGCCCTGGGTGGTCATGCCGGGCATCCCGCAAGGGCGCGATATCGGCGAGGCCGGCCCGAAATCGGCAACCCTGCTGACTATCGCTGACGGGCAGGTGGCGGTGACCGAAATCGCCACCTCCGTCGTTGAATTCCTGCACGCAGATCTGGACGTGACCGAAGCGCGGAGCGACGAGGCCCTGCGTGAGATGCTGAAACGTCGGCTGACCGCCTTGCGCGGGCAGATCGCCGCGCCCGTCGGGGTGATCCGCCTGACCTTGACCGGCCGGCCGGCGCGCCATTGGCAATTCTTGCGAGACCGCGATGTCTGGGTTGAACAGGCGCATGAATTGGCCGGGGCGGTCGGTGATCTGCGGATCGACAAGCTGCTGTTCGATTTGCTGCCGCCTGAGACCGGCGCGGAAGCAAGCGGCGCCGCCGATGAACTGGCGGCCATAATGGCGACGATCCGTGCGGAACCCGGATTCTCCACCCAGGCGCTGGAGGAGGTGGAAACCGTCCTGCAAGACCTGCCTGCCGCCCTGCGCGCGCGTCTGATTGCGGACGAGGCGGCCCGCGACGCGATGGTGGCGCGGCTGACCCGCGCCGGTGCCGATCTGGTGCTGGCGCAGATGAAGGGGGCCGACAGCTGATGCGGATTCAACGCCTGTCCCTGGACCGTTTCGGCCATTTCACCGACCGGCATTTCGATTTCGGATCGGCAGGCGGTGGCCCCGACTTCCATATCATCTACGGCCCGAACGAGGCCGGCAAGACCACCACGATGGAGGCGGTGTTGCGGCTGTTCTACGGCTTTCCGATGCGCGAGGGCTATGCCTTCAAGCATCCGCGCAACAATCTGCAAGTCTCCGCCACGCTTGAGATCGACGGCGCAACCCGCAGCTTTACCCGGCTGCCCAAGCGCGGCGGCGCGCTGATCGACGAGACCGGCACCGCCCTGCCCGAAGCGGCCCTGTCGGCCCATCTGGCAGGCCTGTCGGAGCAGGATTACCGGCGGCTGCTGTGCCTTGACGACGAGACGATCGAACGTGGCGGCGAGGAGATCGCCAATGCCGAAGGGGATATCGGGCGGCTGCTCTTCTCCGCTGCGGCGGGGGTGGCCGATCTCAGCACCGTCCTGGATGGCGTACGGGAGCGTGCCGATGCGCTGTGGAAAAAGCGCGGGCGCAACACCCGGATGGCCGAGCTGAAACGCGCCCTGGCCGAGGTGGAGGCCGAGATCAAGGACCGCGATGTGACCGCCAGCGCCTGGAAGGGGCTGAAACGCGCGCTGGTCACGGCGCAGGAGGCAGAAGATCGCGCGCGCCGGGATCGCGATGGGCTGAATACGGCAAAGGCCGGGATGGAGGCGCAGAAACGCGCCCTGCCGCTGCTGGCTGAAATCCATGACCTGGAGGCGGCGATCGCGCCCTGTTCGGATGTTCCCGAACAACTGGATTTCGACCCTGAACGCCTGATCGAGCTGCGCAGCGATCGCGGTGTCGCCAGCCAGAACATCGCGCGCCTGACCGAAGAGCTTGCCACCCTTCGGGAGCAGAATGCGCGTGCGCCCGTCGATCCGGGGCTGATCGCGCTGTCGACCGCGCTGGACGACCTCGCGGATCTGGGCGCACGGGACCGGACCGCGCAGCTTGACCTTGAGCGGCGCCAGGACGACCAGAAGGTGGCGCAGGATGCGATGCGCCAGGCGGCACGGGAGCTTGCCATCGCAGTGCCGGACGAAAAGCTGCCTCGGCTGGTGCTGTCCGGCGCCGATATCGCGACACTGGAAACCGCGCGGGAGGCCCTGCGCGCGGCCACTTCGTTGGCGGAGACGGAGGCGGAGGAGGTTGCGGCGCTGCGCGAGCGGGTGCGCATGGCGGAGGAGGCACTACAGGACGTCGTGCCAGCGCAGGACGGTCGGCGGGTTGCGGATGTCCTGCACAGGTTCGACGCGGATCACCTGGCCCCGGCCCATGCGGCCGCGTTGCAGGTCATCACGGCGGCGCGCAGCGCGGCCGACCGCGCGCTCTCCGCGCTTTCCCATGGAGGGGTGACCTTCGAGAAGCTGCCCGCCTGTCCGACGACGCGCCTTCAGGCCAGCGCCTGGGCCGAGCGTTATCAGGAGCTGACCCGCGATCTGCGCGCGACAACGCAAAAGCGCGACGAACACCGGGGCGATGCGGCGGCGCGACGCGCCAAGGCGGAGGCGCTGACCAAAGGGGCGGTGATCGTCCCGGACACCGAGGTCCAGCAGCGGCGCGCCCTGCGCGATGCCCGGTGGACGGCACATCTGGCCGCGCTGGACACCGCGACGGCCACCGATTTTCACGCGGCGATGCAGGCGCATGACACCGCGGTCGAGATGCGCCTGGCCCAGTCCCGCGAACTGGCGCAGCTGCGCGAGATCGCGCTGGCCGAAGCGGAGGCCGACGCCCGCGCCGCCCAGACCGACACGCAGCTTGCCACCCTTGGGGGGGAATGCCGGGCCATCGAAGAAGCGGTCGGCGCGGCGGCCGGGCTGGTCGGGCTGCCCGCCATGACAGCCGCCGAATGGCTGGACTGGGTGACCCGGCACGAGGCGGCTCTTGCGGATGCGATGGCGCTGCGCGAGGCGCAGCAGGCCCACCGGGCCACGCTGCACCGCGCGGAGGATCTGCTCGCGGCGCTTGCGGGGGTTCTGCCTGTACCGCCGACAGACCTGGCCAGCGCCCTGGCCAGCGCCCGCCGCCATGCGGAGGAAGAGCAAAAGCAGGCCGACCGCCGCACCAAAGCGGAGGAGACCCTGAAATTGGCGCAGCGCGACCTGTCCCGGCGCACGGCCCGCCAGGCGGAGGCGGACACACAAAAGGCCGCCGCCGACGCGGCCTGGCGGGCGCGGGTCCGGGAACTGCTGGGCGAGGCGATCGCGCCGGATCATCTGATCGCCTCGCTGGAGCCTCTCCGGGAATTGCGCGAACACGAGAAGGCGCGCGCGGCGGCGGAACGCCGGGTCAGGACGATGCAGGTCGACCAGGCGCAATTCGCCGAAGAGGTCGACAGCCTGGCCCGCGCCCATGCTCAGCAGCCGCAGGCCACGGCCGCCCAGACATATGCCGCCCTGAAGGCCCTGACCGAGGAGGCCCGTACCGCCCGGCAAGCCGGCCGCGCCCGCGACACCGCCATCGAAACCGCCGAGGCGGAGAAAGCCCGGAACCAGCAGAAGCTGGAGGCCATCGACCAGGAGGTTGAGGCCATCGCCGCCGCGTTCCCAGATCCCGCCACCCCGCGCGAGATCGACGCCCTGCGCCAGTTGGTGGCCCGCACCCAGCAGGTGATCGCGAACCGCGACAAGCTGGAGAAACTCAGACGACAGGTCCTGTCGGAGATGGGCATTGCCGAGATCGAGGCGGCGCGGAGGCAACTGGCCGGCACCTCGGTCGCCGCTTTGGAGGCACAGCTGGACAGCAATGCCTCGGACCTCGCGCATGCAGAGGAGATGCTGACGCGGGCGATCCAGGACCGGGTGACCGCCGCACATGCCCTGGCGGAGGTGAAGGGCGACGCCCGGATTGCCGCGTTGGTGGAACGGAAGGCGACGATGGAGCTGGAGCTGGAGGAGACCGCCTTGGCCCATCTTGAACTGTCGCTGGGGCACCGCCTTGCCTCCGACGCCATCCGGCGCTACCGCGACAGCCATCGTAGCGGGATGCTGGCCGCGACGGAACGCTGCTTTGCGACCCTCACGCGGGGGGCCTACCCATCGCTGAGTGCCCAGATGGACAAGGAGGCCGAAGTTCTGCTCGCCGTTGATCGACACGGGGTCAGCAAGCGGGCGTCGGAGATGTCGAAGGGCACGCGGTTTCAGCTGTACCTGGCGCTGCGCGCAGCGGCGCAGGAACAGCTGGTGGCGCAGGGCACCCGGCTGCCGTTCTTCTGCGACGATATCTTCGAGACCTTCGACGAGGCTCGCACCAGCGCCGCCTGCCGGGTCATGGAAACCATTGGCGGGCGCGGGCAGGCCATCTACCTGACCCACCACCGTCACGTTGTGGAGATCGCCCGCGACGTCTGCACCACGCCTCCGGTCATCCACGAGATGTGAGCGCGCGCGCCGTGTCTGGTCGCTCCCGGACGGCGCAGCACACCTTGAAGCGGGCTTTGGAGCTGTGCCGTCGGGGGCGACATGGCTGGTGCGCGAGAAATATGGCGCTACATCGCCATGCGTGTCGGAGGCCCGGTTACGTCCTTTTCGAATTTCTTTTGAAGCGAAGCGACGGAGGCCGGTTTCCTGGCCGTTCAAGGTCCGGTGGTCGTCGCGGCATCATTCCGCGTCAGTCAGCGCACCGGGGTTTGCCTGTCGCGCCAAAGGAGAGAACAGATATGTCGAACAGAGGTCTATACGGGACGGCCGCGGGCGCCGCCGTAGTTGCCGCCATTGTTTTCAGCCAATCCCCCTTGGGCGCGCAGGTTTTCTCGACCGGGGTCAATGATACTGCGGCGGCCGTCGAAGGTGCCGCATGGGCGGATAACGTGACGATCACGATGAACCCCGCAGACAACACGTTCCGTTTTGAATCCGATGGCATCCCCAGCCACGGGTTCGCAGAGAAATACCTGATCCCCACGAACCCGGCCGCCCAGCCTTTTGCGGACAAGCCGGCGAATTTCTTCAAGGTCGTCGACTCGTCCGAGTATTTCGCGGAAACACCGGTAGACACCACGATAACCACGCAGCCCGTCCTTGCGGAGGCGCCGACCGAAACCTCGTTGGGGCGTATCGGCGTTGCCCTGAGCGGCGCGCAAATCTTCAACGATTACGAGAATATGGAGCGTTCGGTCGTCGCCAAGGACGACCAGGTGATCCACGACCACGTCGCATTTCTGGATGAATGCAACGGGCACACACTCGTGGATGGCACAAGCTACCACTACCACGGTATTCCGGTCTGCATCGCCGAAGCGGCGGCACAACCTGGGGCGCATTCCGCGATGATCGGCGTGTTGGAAGATGGATTTCCGGTCTATGCCAACCAGGACGTGGGGGGCGTGATCGTCACCAATGGCGATCTTGACGAATGCAGCGGTCATTTCGGTCCGACGCCGGAATTCGCGGAAGGTATATACCATTACCATCTGACAGCCGACGAAGCGCCCTACATGATTGATTGTTATCATGGCGAGGTGGAAGAAAACTTCGGCGGCGGGGCGCCCGGTCAAGGGCCGGATCTCGCGGCCGTGGCAGAAGAGCTTGGCGTGAGCGAGGACGATTTGATGCGCGCGCTAGGTACCACGATGCCGCCGGATTTCGCGGCGGCGGCGCAGGCCCTCGGACTGAGTGAGGAGGCGCTGCGCGCCGCGATGCCGGGGCCCGGCCGGTAGGCGCGCAATGGAGAGGATTGCCTACCTCGTTATTGGTGCCTCTGTCGCCGTCGTTCTCATGACGCTGTTGCAATCAGGCTATCCGGGCCTGACTGCGCAACCCGCGGGGGCGGAGGTGTCGCGCACAGACACGCCGCACATGACCATGGCGCCGGGCGCGGCGCCGGCCTTGGCGATGACGCATCAGCACCCGCCCCGCGAAGTGTCGCCGGACCTGCCCGTGCCCGGCGTGACTCACCTGATGTTCCCGGACATCATGGGAGGCTACAACGTCCAGATCCTGGTCCGCGATTTCCGCTTCACTCCAGCCAACATAAACCGAGACCCGCAGGACAACGAGGGCCACGCCCACATCTACGTCAATGGCGTGAAGGTCGCGCGGGTTTATTCCGACTGGTATCATCTCCCCGCCGAGTTTGTTCAGCCGGGCGAGAACGAGGTGAAAGTTACCCTGAATGCGAACGATCACGGCGAATGGGCCGTGGATGGGGTCCCGATCTCTTCTGTGGTGCGCATCGTGCTGCCCACGGCCGGAGAGTGAACTGGCGGTGCACAAGGCTGATATCACTTGCGCTCGTGCCGCGCGATGGACCGGCTTGTCGCGCCTCAGCCGCTTCGCGGTCGTTGCTCAGCGCCGGTCGCGCGAATCCTGCGAAACCAGGGCATGCCGACCCCGGTCCATCAACTGTTCTGGATCTGCCGAAGGGTGTTCCCTGAGATCGGAACCTATTCCGGCGGTACTGCCAGCAGTCGTGACGCCCTGATCATGCCCTCCCAGACGATATCCAGCGCCGCGCCAAGGGACAGGTCTTGTTCGTGCTCCCACAAGTGGATCGTCCTGTCGATCACGTCGGTGACAGTGCTGGCGAGGGCGGCGGCGGCCTGGCGATCGTTCACACGCGGGAGCAGGCATTCCGCAAGCGCGATGCGCTCGATGTTCAGGAACCCTTCAAGGATGCCGCGCGCCTTTTCGTTGGACCGAAGGACCGCGCCAATCATCCTGAGGATGGGTTCATCCCCGGACAGGTCTTCCATGTGCCGGTCCAGGAACCGTTTGAGGTCTTCGGCCAGCGTCCCTGTCCCTTCGCGCAAGGCGTCCTTTTCCTCCTCCCGGAACGCGGGCGGGGCCCCGATCGCGGCGGCTTCCTTGTTTGTATAATAGTTGAAGAAGGTGCGCGCGCTGATCCCGGCGGCTGCGGCGATTTCTTCCGTGGTGACGTTCTCCAGCCCGTGCTGCGCCGCCAGTTCCAGCGTGACCATCTGGATATCGCGCGCCGTTTGCTGCCGTCGTCTTTCTCGTAACGAAAGTGTCATTCTTCATAACGTTGCGTAGTGTGCATTGTTTGCGTATCAGGCACGAAATATCGCCGACAGTCAAGGATCAGAGACAGATGAATGGCAGTGTTTGGAAGGTGATTGGTGCGGCCCTTGTGCTGACGGGAGGCGCGGCGTTGGCAAGTGCACAGCCCGGGCCGTCCGGCGCCACTGGCCCTGTCGAGGCGGGCCCCGTCGAGGTGGGCGTTGTCGAGATGAGCTTGCAGGAAATTCCCCGTGTCGTGACCGCGCCGGGACATGCCGTGGCGTTTCAAGAGGTCGAGGTGCGCCCCCGCGTGGGCGGTGTCGTGGAGGAGGTTCTCTACACGCCCGACCACCTGCTTGAAGTGGGCGACCCCTTGTTCCGCATCGACGATTCCTCCTATGTCGCGGCAGAGGCTTCGGCACGGGCAAGCCTGGCGACGGCAGAGGCGCAGCTGCCGGTGATGCAGGCGGCCTATGACCGGGCGGAGCAATTGGCAGGCCGTGGCTACACCGAGGCCGAAGTGGAGGCCGCGCGCGCCAGCCTGGCCGAGGCAAAGGCCACGCTGGACGCGGCCAGGGCCGCGCTGGATTATGCGCAGACAGAATTGTCCTGGACCACCATGAAAAGCCCGATCGCCGGGCGTGCCGATGTCGCCACCGTATCCGTCGGTGACCTCGTGACAGCCGGGCAGTCCGACGCATTGACCGCCATCGTCCAGGCCGATCCGATCTACGTGGATATCAAGGAAGCAAGCACGCGCATCCTTTCTGTCCGGAAAGGCTTCGCCGACGGGACGTTGCAACCGAACGAAGGTCTGAAGGCGACCTTGACGCTTGAAAACGGGGAGGTCTATCGCGGGACAGGTCAACTGGTCACCGCCGGCACCACGGTTTCCACCTCGACCGGCACGGTGACGATCCGGTTCAAGTTCGACAATCCCCACCACGTCATCATTCCGGGGATGTTCGTCCGCGGGGAGGTCGTCATCGGCACAATGAAGGCGTATCTCGTTCCCCAGCGTGCCGCCACGCGGGGAAACTCAGGCAAGCTGACGGCTTATATCGTGGGTGAAGACGGCACCGCGCGGCAGGTCATCCTGGAGGATGAGGGCAGCCATGAAAACGCATGGATCGTCCGCGAAGGGCTGAGCGACGGTGACCGGCTGATCGTGGACGGGCTGTCGACCCTTCGGCCGGGGCAGGCCGTGACACCCGTGGCAGCGATCATTGATGAAGACGGTATCTCACGCGATGCCGATACCTCCGCCGTGGAGGATTGATCCATGGCGGCGTTCTTCATTCACCGCCCGGTTTTCGCCTGGGTGCTTGCCATCGCGACCATGTTGCTGGGCGTCTACAGCATGAGCAGCCTGCCGATTTCCCAGTATCCCGATATCGCGCCGACGACCGTCCGGATTTCCGCGACCTACACCGGGGCCTCGGCGGAGACGGTGGAAAACTCGGTTACGGCGGTCATCGAGGACGGGCTGACCGGGCTGGACGGCCTGACCTACATGACATCTTCGTCCAGCGAGGGGTCTGCCAGCGTCTCGCTCACCTTTGATGATACCATCGACCCCGACATGGCGCAGGTGCAGGTGCAGAACAAGCTGCAACTGGTTGAATCGCAACTTCCCGATGCAGTCACCAGCCGGGGGGTGTCCGTCACCCGCTCGACCAGCTCGATCCTCATGGTGGGCGCGCTGGTCAGCCAGGACGACAGCTATACCTCGCTCGAACTTGGCGACATCCTGAGCAACACGATCCAGGATGCGGTACAGCGTACAGATGGGGTCGGGTCGATCAATGTCTTCGGCACCGAATACGCGATGCGGATCTGGTTGAACCCGGAGCGCCTGTACCAGTATCAGCTGACCCCTTCGGATGTCACCACGGCCGTCTCGCAACAGAATACCAATGTCACCGTCGGCAGCCTGGGCGATCAGCCGGTGACCAAGGGGCATCAGTTCACCGTCTCACTGTCGGCTCAATCGCAGTTGGAGACGGTGGCGGATTTCCAGGCGATCCTGTTGAAAACCGACACGGACGGTTCCACGATCTATCTGCGCGACGTGGCAACCGTCGAATTGGCGGAAGAGGATTACGGCAGTGTGAGCCGCTTTGACGGCCACCCGGCTGCGGGCTTCGCCGTCAACCTGTCCACCGGGGCCAATGCGGTCGATACCGCGGAGCGTGTCCGGGAGGTCATGGACGGTCTGTCCTCGGCCCTGCCCGAGGGCGTGAGCGTGGAGTATCCCTTTGACACCTCCCCCTTCGTGGAGGCGTCTATCGACCAGGTGTACGAGACGTTGATCGAAGCCGTGGTCCTGGTGTTCCTGGTCATCTTCGTCTTCCTGCAAAGCTGGCGCGCGACGCTCATTCCGACCATTGCGGTTCCGGTGGTTCTGCTTGGCACCTTCGGCGTGCTGTCGGCCTTTGGCATGTCGATCAACACCCTGTCGATGTTCGCGCTGGTTCTGGCCATCGGGCTTCTGGTCGACGACGCGATCGTCGTGGTGGAAAATGTCGAACGCGTGATGGAAGAAGACGGGCTGGACGCGGTGGCGGCCACGGAAAAGAGCATGGGCGAGATCTCTACCGCGCTGGTCGGAATCGTCATGGTCCTGTCGGCGGTGTTCCTGCCGATGGCCTTCATGGACGGCTCCACCGGGGTCATCTACAAGCAATTCTCGGTCACGATCATCTCGGCGATGGTGCTGTCGCTCTTCGTGGCGCTGATCCTTACCCCGGCGATGTGCGGCCAACTGCTCAAGAGAGGCCAGGCCAAGGCCCCGGTGGCACCTCTGCGCTGGTTCAACGCCGGGCTGGACCGTCTGACGGGTGGCTACGGCGGGCTGGTGGGACGGCTCTGCCGGCGGCCCTTTCGCATGCTGCTGCTGTTGGGGCTGGCCGGGTTCGGGGCCTATTGGGTCTATGACCGTCTGCCCAGTTCCTTCCTGCCGACCGAGGACCAGGGTGTCCTGATGGCCATGGTCGAACTGCCCCAGGGCTCCACCGTGCAGCAGACGGAATACACGATCTCGCAGATCGAAGAGTACCTGCTGACCGAGGAAACCGGCATCGTTGACGGCGTGTTCGCCAATGTCGGCTTCAGTTTCGGCGGGTCAGGCCAGAATTATGGTGTGCTGTTCATCCGCCTCAAGGATTACGAGGATCGCCCGGACCAGGATGCGGCCGACCTGATGGTGCGCGCGAACCAAAGGTTCTTCCAGTCGCGGCTGGGCAGCATTTTCGTGCTCCAGCCCCCCGCGATCCCGGGCCTGGGCACCTCCTCGGGCTTCACAGTGTACCTGGTCGATCAGTCCGGCGCGGGGCAGGAGGCCCTGACCGCCGCTGCCGATCAGTTGGTGACGGACGGGCGTGCCAGTGGACAGGTCACCAACCTGCGCGGCAATGACGATGCGGCCGAACCTGCCCTGAAATTGCGGATCGACCAGCAGAAGGCCGAGGCGCTGGGCGTTTCCTTGTCGGATGTGAACGCCATGCTTTCCACGGTGTTTTCCGGCTCCTACGTGAACGACTTCCCGCTTGGCAACGACCTGCGCGAGGTGATCGTGCAGGGCGGGTCCGACTGGCGCATGCAGCCGGAGGACATCGACCATTGGTACGTGCGCAATTCCAGTTCCGAAATGGTGCCGGTGTCGGCTTTCGTCAGCCGCGAGTGGGAGATGGTCACCCCGCAGCTTGCCCGCTATGGCGGAACGCGGGCATTGGAGATCTCGGGCGAGGCGGGGGCCGGCGTCAGCTCCGGCGACGCGATGGAGGCGATGGAACAGCTCACGGCTGACCTCGATGGCTCCTACGCTGCCGCCTGGACAGGGCTGAGCTACCAGGAAAGGCTGTCGGGCGACCAGGAGGCCGTTCTCTACGCGATCTCGGCGTTGGTGGTCTTTCTCTGCCTTGCGGCGTTGTACGAAAGCTGGGCGGTGCCCTTCGCGGTGATGCTGTCGGTTCCGATCGGTATCCTGGGCGCCTTGCTGGCGACCTGGTATTTCGGCCAGTCCAACGACGTCTATTTCAAGGTTGGGCTGCTGACCACGATCGGTCTGGCCGCCAGAAACGCCATCCTGATCGTCGAGTTCGCGGAGACTTTGCGTGCCGCAGGCAAGAGCCTGTTGGAGGCTGCCACCTCGGCCGCGCGCCTGCGGCTGCGTCCGATCCTCATGACGTCGCTGGCATTCGGTTTCGGCATCCTGCCGTTGGTTCTGGCTTCGGGGGCGGGGGCAAATGCGCAGAAATCGATCGGAACCGGCATGCTTGGCGGGATCGTCTTTTCGGCGGTGATCGGGATCGTGATGGTTCCGGTCTTCTACGTCGCCGTCATCAGGACAACCGAACTATTCCGTACTCGAAGGGAGACGGCCCAGTGAACCCCCATTACCTCTTGCTGACATGTCTTGTTGCCGGCTGTGCGGTCGGTCCGGACTACCAGAGGCCCGACGTGGCCCTTCAGACCCGCTTTGTCGCGGGCAGTGCCGAGACCATAGGCGCAGTCGCGACGCAGAAATGGTGGCTGGAGTACAAGGATCCGACACTGACCCGGCTGGTGACGCGCGGACTGGCACAGAACCTTGACGTGATGGCCGCAAGCGAGGCGATCCGGCAGGCACAGGCAGAACTGCGCAAGACAGGGGTCAATTCCGCGGCGGACGGCGCGCTGTCCGGGTCGCGCACGACCTCTGGCGGTGACGTGGCCATTGGCAGCACGCGCAGCGATAGCGCCGCTTTGGGGGCATCTCTGGTGCTGGATATCTTCGGTGGTCTGCGCCGGGAACGTGATGCGGCCGCCGCCTCGCTTGCGGCCGCACGGGCCGATGTCGAGACCGTGAGGCTGGCCTGGCTGGCCGAGTTGCTCTCGGCCTATTCCGACGCGCGATATTATCAGGAGGTGCTGGCGTTGACGCGTGCGACGATAAAAGCACGCGAAGAAACAGTCGACATCACCCGCAGCCAGTTCGAGGCCGGGGCCGCAACGGAATACGAGCTTGCCGAGGTGCAGGCGCTTCTTTCCACGGCACGTGCAAGCCTGCCGCAATATGCGGCTCAATTCGAGGCCAATGTCTATGCCATTGCAACGCTGCTGAACGAGCCTGCCGGCCCGATCATGGCGGAACTGCAAAAAGGTGCGCCGCAATTGCCTTCTCCGGCCGGCGCAGGCACCGGGGTGCCCGCCGATCTGTTGCGTAACCGTCCCGATGTGCGCAGTGCGGAGGCCGACCTCGCCGCCGCCGTGGCTGCGGTTGGCGTGGCGGAGGCCGCGCTCTATCCCTCGCTGACGCTGAGCGGAACGGTCGCCCGCACCGATGGCGCGAACAGCTGGAGCTTTGGCCCCCAATTGTCGCTGCCGGTGTTCAACCAGGGACAGTTGAGGGCAAGCCGCGATGCGCAATTGTCCGCAGCCAGGCAGGCAGAGATCAATTGGCGCGGCGCCGTCGCCTCTGCGGTGGAGGATGTCCAGGTCGCCCAATCCAGCCTGTCACGCTACCGCCAGCGCGCCACCCTGTTGAGAAAGGCGGCCAGCGATTATGGCCGCGCCCTGGAGTTGGCACAGCAGAACTACCGCAATGGTGCGATCACGTTGCTGGCCCTGCTGGAAACGGATCGGAATGCCGCGTCTGCCAGGATTTCGGCAGCCTCTGCGGTGAATGATGCGGCGCAGGCCTGGGCCACGTTGAAGATCGCCACGGGGGCCGGCGCGGCCGTGACGGGTCAGGGCGGCACGTGACCCGCGCCATCGCGGAAAATATAGAGGCAGGGCCAGGCTGGTCCGCGCAATGCAAAAGGGGTTTGCAAGACCTATGAGACTGATGCGACATGCCGGAAAAATCGCTTTCTCGGTCGCCTTGATCGGCGCGGTTTGCGTTGTGCTGATGCTGTTCGGGGCACGTCTGGGGCTGTGGGAGCCGATCACCGGCTTCGGGTTCTATCGGACCTATCTGAACCCGCTGGGGATGATCGTTGCCGCGGTAGGTCTGTTGGCGCTGCTCCTTCACCTGGCGCGCAAGGAACGGGGCGGGGTGCTCCTGGGCGGTGTGGCCCTGCTTGTCGGCCTGGCCTGCCTGGCGCCGATGATTGGCGGGATGCTCAACCCGCAGCAGCGGGCGGCGCCGATCCACGACATTTCCACCGATACTGCCAATCCGCCCCTATTCGAGGCACTGGACGAGACCCGCGCTGGCGCGCGCAACACTCTGGACTACGGCGGCCCGGACCTTGCCGCGGCCCAGGCCAGCGCCTACCCGGATATTGCCCCGCTGGACACGGCGCTGGCTCCCGATGCCGCCTACGATCGCGCCTTGGCGGTGGCGCGGGACATGGGATGGGAGATCGCCGCATTGGATCCGGCGCGGCGCCGTTTCGAGGCAACCGCCCGTACCCCCGTCTTTCATTTTGCCGATGATGTCGTGGTCGTGGTGACGGAAAAGGGCGCGGGGAGCCGCGTAGACATGCGCGGTGTATCCAGGGTTGGCCGCAGCGATCAGGGCGTGAACGCCGCGCGCATCCGCGATTTCCAGCAGCGGTTCGGCGGCTAAGCTGGATTTGGCACCTCAGGTGGCAATTCCCCCGTTTCTGCGGGGGCTTGGTGTCAGACTTGACGCGGCCATCTTCAGTTTCTGGGCGGGTGTCATGCCGCCGTTGCCCAAGTTGGGACGCTTGTTGTTGTAGGACCAGAGCCACCGGGTGGCAATCTGGCGCATGTCGTCGATGCTCAAGAAACAGACAGTCCGAGACCGCCGGTCGCAGCACCAAGTCGCTGCCGCAGGTCTGATCGTGCCGTCGGCGCAGGCCAACAGATCTCCACGCCGTCCCTGCCGCCGCAAGAAGAACAAAGTGGCCGGTTCCTATGCCGCCCGCAGCAGGACTATCCCGCCGCCACCGTGGACAATTTTTGCACCGCCGTTCTCAGGCGCAGCGCGGGATCGCAAGCTGCACCGGCTCCGCCATGATCGAATGGCCATCCTCGGTGAGGGTCGAAGCCGAAGGGATCCCCATTACGGAAATCAAAGCCAATCCGTCGTCTTGGCAATGCGCAGCATGGGGGCACGGTCTGCCATGACGGTCAATGCTGCCTCGTGCAGGGGCGCAGAGCCGGCGGCGCAGGTATCTTGCAGAAGGTGAACGCTGCGGCCATCGTCCACCGCCTCCAGGGCCGTGCCCAGGACACAGCAATCCGTGGCGACCCCGCAGATGCACAGGGGCGCCCCTGCGGGCACATGCGGTCGCGCTTCGATCCACTTGGCGAAGCGAGGGCTTGTGACCTGCGGTCCGTCCAGCCTTGGGTCCAGCTTCCAAAGATGCCGTTGCGCGGGATCGAGGGCAAAGGACCATTGGTCATAATAGGCCACCCACGCGTCTTCGGGCTGACTTGGCGGGACAAAGCGGGTGAACAGGGTCCGTCCTGCGAACCGGGGCAGCAGTGCTGCAATCCGCTCCATGCACGTCTCGAAACCCGGCGTGCACCAGGGGCTGTCGGGCGCGCCGAAGCCCGGTTGCATGTCGACGACGATCAACCAGGGGTCGGGTTGGGTCATGCGGCCTCCTGCGGGACTGCCATGGTATCGGCACTGTCCCAGGACACCCAGACCTGTGCGTCTGAAGACAGATCGGGCAGGTCGCGGTCGCGCGCGATCAGCTTCCAGGGCTGGCCTTCGACGGTGACGAGACAGGTCGCCATGGCCCCGGCAAAGACCCGCTGGTCGAGCCGCGCCGGCAGGGCGTTGCCGGAAGCGGGGCGCTCCACGTTCAGCGACAGCGCCTCCGGGCGCACGGCAAAGCGGTGGCCGGCAATCGGGCCGGGCAGCGCCAGCTGGTCGAGACTCGTCTCCGGCAACCAGTTCGCCTCGCCAAGGAAATCGGCGGCGAATGCGCTGTTTGGTCGATCATAGACTTCGCGCGGGGCACCGGCCTGGACGATGCGACCGTCGCGCAGGATGCCGATGCGGTCCGACAGGGTCAGCGCCTCTTCCTGGTCGTGGGTCACGAAGATCGTGGTGATGCCGATCTCGCGCTGGATGCGCTTCAGCTCGATCTGCATGTCGACGCGCAGGGTCTTGTCCAGCGCCGACAGCGGCTCGTCCAGCAGCAACACCTTGGGATTGGTGACGATGGCCCGGGCCAGCGCCACGCGCTGGCGCTGGCCGCCGGACAATTGGTGCGGCATGCGCCCGCCCTTGTCGCCCAGCTGCACAAGGTCGAGCGCCTCGGCGATGCGACGCTTTTCCTCGGAGGCCTCGACCTTGCGTACCCGCAGGCCGAAGCCCACGTTATCTGCCACGGTCATGTTCGGAAACAGCGCGTAGCTCTGGAACATCATGCCGATGTCGCGCTTTTCCACCGGAACACGCTCGACGTTCCTTTCGCCGATGCGGATGGTCCCGTTATCGGGAAAGGAAAAGCCCGCGATAGTGCGCAGCAACGTCGTCTTGCCCGAGCCGGATGGGCCAAGGAGCGCGAAGAAGCCGCCGTTCTCGAAGGTGATGTTGACATCGTCCAGCGCGCGCGCCTTGCCGAAGGTCTTGGTGACATTGTGAATTTCGACGGATGACATCAGCGGCTTCCTCCGAAGCTGGATTTGCGGGTGGCCAGGAACATGATCCCCATCGACAAGGTGATGATGATCGTCGAGATGGCGTTGATTTCAGGCGTGAACCCCTTGCGGATCGCGGTGTAGATCAGCACGGGCAATGTGCTGTCGCCCGGTTCGGCCAGGAAGTAGCTGACGACGAACTGGTCGAAGCTGACGGCAAAGGCAAAGAGCGCCCCCGCCACGATCCCCGGCGCGATCCACGGCAGGGTGACGCGGCGCAGCACGGTCCAGCTGTCGGCCCCCATGGAACGCGCCGCCTCTTCCAGCGTCACATCGAAGGAGGACAGCCGCGCGGTCACGGTGACGATGACGTAAGGCAGCGCAAGGGCCACATGGCCGATCAGCACCGCCGGGGTGCCACGCCCGATGCCGATGGCAAAGAAGAACACCAGCATGGCGGTGCCCGTGATAAGCCACGGAATGGCAATCGGCGGGAACAGCAGCACCTGAAGGATGCGCTTGCCCGGGAACTCGTAACGGAACAGCGCCACCGAGGCAGCAGTGCCCATCACGGTGGCCAGCGCCATGGTCGCGAAAGCGATCAGGATCGACCGGAGCGAGGCCTCGATGATCTGCGGGTTGCCGGCCATGTCCGCGTACCAGCGTGTCGAGAACTCGAACGGCAGTTGGTAGAAGGGCGAGGCGTTGAAGCTCATCGCCGCCATGACGAGGATCGGCGCGTAGAGGAACACGAGGATCAGTGCGAGCCAGACGCGGCCCAGTGTGGGAAGAAAACGTCTCATGTTCTGGCCTTTCGCAGGACCGGGCTGGAAAGACCAAGGATCAGCAGCACCACAGCCAGAAGCACGAAGCTGAGCGCCGCGCCAAGCGGCCAGTTGTAGACGGCGACGAACTGGTCCTCGATGACGGTTCCGTAATAGGTGCCGTGACGACCGCCAAGGATGCGCGGCTCCATGAACGATCCCACCACGGGGACGAAGACCAGCACCGCCCCGGCCAGCAGCCCCGGCAGCGACAGCGGCAGCAGCAGGCGGCGCAGGATGGCCAGCGTGCTCGCCCCCATCGAGCGCGCGGCGTCGATGATGTCATCGTCGATGGCCTGCAACGCGAGGTAGGAGGTCAGGATCACGTAGGGCAAATAGCTGTGCACCAGCCCGATCACCACGGCATGGGTGGTGAACATCAGGTTCAGCCGGATGTCCCAGGGCAACACCGCCTCCAGCGCGCGTTCCAGCACGCCGTTCCCACGCAGCACGATGGCCCAGGAAAAGATCCGCACCAGCGAGTTCGACCAGAAGGGCAGGATCACCAGCAGGAACAGGGTCTCGCGGGCGCGTCCCTTGATCGTGCGGGCCAGCACCAGCGCACAGGGATAGCCGATGAGGATGCAGAAGAACGTCACCGTGAAGCCAAGCTTCAGCGACTTCCACAACAGGGTCGAGTAGACCGCGCTGTCTCCGAACTTCAGGTAATTGTCGAGGGTGAAGCCCCAGTCGGGGGCATCCTGCGGCAGGTCGGTGAGAAAGCTGAAGAACAGCATGGCCGAGAGCGGCAGAAAGACGGCGAGGGTCAGCCAGAGATAGGCGGGGCTCAGCAGCGTGAACAACCGTCTCCGGTCCTCGGGCGCGAGGGTGTCGGCCATGTGGTCCTCCTTGGGAGGAGGGCCGCAGGAACGCGGCCCTCGGACGTGTGAAAACCAGGCGAAACCGGTTACATCTACCGGACGCGGTTACTGCGCGGCCTTCAGACCCTGCCAGACCTCGAGGTATGTCTCGCGGGTGGCATCGTCGATCGGCGCCTGGAAGTGCACGCGGGCGGCCACCTCGGGATCGCCCAGAACGGCCTTGTTGAAGGCATCGTCCGGCAGCGCATCCACGGCGGCGGCATTGGCGGAGGCCGGCGCGCCCTCGGTGTCCCATTGCACGTAGAACTCCGGGTCGATCATGTAGTCGATGAACTGCAACGCGGCCTCCTTGTGTTCCGAGGTCGACGGGATAGACAGGCCATCCAGCCAACCTACCGCGCCTTCCTGCGGGATCACGAAGGCCACCGGAAGACCCATGGAGGCAGAGCGGCTGGCCGACCCGGACCAATAGGTCGCGGCGTCCAGCTCCCCTGCGGCCATGAACTGGTTCCAGTCGTTTTCGCTGCTCCAGAAGGTGCGCAGGTTGGGCAGAAGCTCGGCCACCTTGGCGGCGGCGGCGTCGACGTCCTGAATGTCGTTGATGTCCTGACCGGTCGCCAGCGCGCCCAGTTGCAGCGCCTCGACGGCGTCGTCACGGATCGACACGCGGCCCGCATGCGCCGGATCCCACAGCGCGAGGATGGAGGTCGGCGTCTCGTCCCATTCCTGCGTGTTGATCGCAAAGGACGTCAAACCCCAGGTCCACGGCACACCAAAAGTCTCGCCATCGATGTTCAGCTTGGGATCCTCGGCGAAGGAAGCCGGGATGCCGGCAAAGTTCTCGATCCCCGAGGTGTCGATCGGCGCGATCAACTCTTCGGCTACCGCCTGCGGCGTGAAGGCCGCGTTGATCATCACCACGTCATAGGCACCAGGGTTGGTGCGCAGCTTGGTCAGCATCTCCTGTTCGGAGTTGAAGTATTCGTGCACGACGCTGTGGCCGGTGGTCTCGGCAAAGGTGTCCACGGCCCACTTCAGGTCGGTGCCGTATCCTTGCCAGTTCAGCACGCGGATCTCGTCGGCCAGTGCGCCCGACGCTGCAAGCGCCACGGCAGAGGTAAGAAGGATGGTCTTCATGATCTGGTCTCCTGGTTGAGGGATGGCCGTTGACCGGCCTTATCGTCGTTGAAAATCGCCTCGACCGCGTTGCGGTCGGGGGGTGTGGCGGGGCCTTGGCGCAGGGTGGACAGCGCGGCGGCGATATTGGCGTAGCGAGCGGCCCTCAGCGGGTCGCCGTGGTGTGACAGTTCCGCCAGGAAGCTGCCGATATGGGTGTCACCCGCCCCGTTGGTGTCGACAGGGTCGACGGCATGGGGCGCGATGGGCTGGACGGATTCTTGCGCCAGCAGGCACCCGTCGCCCCCCATGCGCACCAGGGCCCCCTGCCGATCCTGCGCCAGCACCTTCGCGGCCACCTGCGGATCGTCCTTGCCGGTCAGACCTGCCGCCTCGGAGGCATTGGCACTGACCCAGTCGGCGCGGCGCAGGACGCGGCGCAGCAGGTCGGCGTCAAGCAGATGCACCACGGGCGAAGGATCGAAGGCCAGCATGATCGTGTTGGGCAGGGCGGCGACCCAGTCCACCAGCGCGCGGGCGGCCTTGGGATAGTGCAGCGAATAGCCCGACAGCAGCACCTGCGAGACGCCGGACAGGTCGATCTGCACAAGGTTTTCGGCGCGGACCGCCCCTTCCGCACCGGGGTAGCCCACGAAGCTGCGCTCGCCATCCGGCTCCAGCAGAACCGTACAGCAGCCCTGATCCTGCGACAGGCGCGGACGGGCAGTCTCGATCCCCAGGCGGGCAAGATCATCCGCCACGCGGTCGGCCAACGGCCCGGACCCGAGCGAGCCGCCCAGCACCACGCGCTGACCTGCGGCGCGCGCCGCGGCCATGGCGTTGAAGCCGCCGCCGGAACACATGGCAAAGCCGGTGCAACGCGCCTCCTGCCCACGCAGCGGCAGGGCGGTGACATTGTACACCAGGTCCACCACCGGCCCGGTCATCTGCAAGAGGGCCCCCATCAGGCGGCCACCCGGCGCAGGGCCAGCAGTGGGGCAGCCAGCCCGTCAAGATCCTGGGCATTCGCGGCGCGCAGCTGCGTGACCACGTCATCCGGCAGCGCGAGGCCAAGCGCCCCCCCCATGGCCCCGGTGATCGCGCCGATCGTGTCGGTGTCGTCGCCGATGTTGGCCGCCATGCGGAGCGTATCCCAGAGCGGCAGGCCCATGCTCAGCAGGCCAAAGGCGCAGGCGACACTTTCGCGGCTGGCCACCGAGGTGCCGATGCCCGCGATCAGCGCGTCCTCGCCCTGTTGCGCCAGTTCGATGGCCAGGGCGATACGCCCCGCCATGTCCGGCTCACCCCTGGGGTGGCCGACCTGCTGGCCGGCGCGCGCGGCCTCCAGCACGCGCGGCAATGCGGTGTCGAAATCCATGCCCGCCACGCCGCAGCTGACCATCATCGCCACGGCAGAGGCGCTCGCGATGGCCTCGCCGGTGTTGTGCGTCACGCGGCAGGTCTGTCCCACGCGGGCGACCAGCGGCGCGACCTCGGGTGCGACCGACAGGCCCACCGGCACGATCCGCATCGCCGCGCCGTTGGTGGTGCCGTTTTCGCCTGTCTGCTCGGGCGGCACCCCGTCAAGCAGCGCCGCAATCGCCGCCTTGGACGAGGGGCCAAGAAGGTCCGCCAATCCCTTGGCGCGGATCTCCGCCTCCCAGTCAAGCAGGTCCTGCGCCCAACCTTTGGCATCGAAGCCCTCCGGGTCGCGCAGCAGCCGTTCAGCCAGCAGCAGCGTCTGCTCGGTATCGTCGGTGATCTGCGCCGCGGCGAGCCCGTGCGACACCGGGTGTCCGTCAAAGGGCGCGACAAAGGCGGTGATCCGCCCGTAGTGCCGTGCAATGGCGTCCCGTGGAAGGGTTTGCGCCGGCATTCCGAGGGCATCCCCGGCGGCCAGTCCCAGAAGGCAGCCGCGCGCACGGCTCAATACGATGTCGGGCATCGGAAGTCCTGTTCAGAAAGTCATATGGAGGCCGAATAGCTCCGGATCGAGGAAGCTTTCGACAAATTCGATGGGATGCTCGGCGGCATCCCGGGTGAGACGGCGCAGCCGCAGCATCGGCGCTCCGGAGGTGCGCCCCATGAGGGCCGCATCCTCGGGCGACAGCGCGGGCAGCACGTTGGCCCATTCCTCGCCTGAGGCTGGATGCAGGCCGCGCGCGGACAATGTCTGGCTCAGCGAACCACCGTCGAGACCATCCTCGATCAAGATCTCGAAATCAGCGCGCCACGGCACCCGCGCCCGTTCCAGCGACAGGCCGCGCCCGGTCTCTTCGCGAAAGCGCAGCCGGTCCACGGCGAGCACTTCGCCCGCAAGGCCGGTGGGACAGTCCAGGTCCATCTGAATGCGCGCGATACGCAGGATGCGCGTGCCCGTGCGCATGTCCGAGGCGGACAACGCCAGCGACCAGCCCGGCCCGCTGTCGATCACGCTGCCCGCGTAGGTGACGAAGGAGCCGATGCCCACCTTTGTCCGGATCAGACCCTTTTCCGCGAGAATGCCGAGACTCTTGCGCACGGTCGTCCGCGAGACGGCGAAACGGGTCACCAGGCTATTTTCGCTCGACAGCGTGGAGCCGTCCTGAAGCTGACCGGACCGGATCTCGGCTTCGATCAGGCGCGCGATGCGCTCGGATTTGGATTCGTGGGCAGGCTGTTCGGTCTGGGACATGTTCGCTCCTGTCTGGTGCAGACTAGACAGGAATATACAGGTTGCGCGAGTCTTTTGTTGCCTCAGAAGCCATATTTCTTGCGTAAACAAAAAAAGCGCCCGAAAACGGGCGCTGAAATAGAGGGGTGTGGGTGTACAGGTAAGGACAGGCTACAATCCGCCCAGCCATTCTGCGATATCGTCGGCATCCGTAACATCAGCGTATTTCTGGTGCATGTCGTACAGGTTCGCGTCATGCGGCGCCTGTGCCCGGTCGGCGCAGCAATCGGCCGGGACCAGCACATTGAACCCCGATTGCACCGCATCGACCACGGTGGCGCGCACGCAGCCGGAGGTCGTCGCGCCGCAGACCACCAGCGTGTCGGTGTTTGCCCCTGCCAGCAGCGCGCCCAGCGTCGAGCCGAAGAAGGACGAGGCTCCCTTCTTCTCGACGATCGGATCGCCGGGCTGGATGCCGGTGGCGGCGTCGATCTCAACCAGCCGCGAGCCCTGAAGCAGCGCGCGCATTCCCGTTGCCTTCTTCAGCCAGGGCAGCAGGTCCAGCTCTCCGGGGTGGTAGGCGATGGTGGTGAAGATCACCGGAAAGCCCTTGGCCCGCGCGCTGTCGCACAGGCGTTTCGTCTGCGCCATCTGCGCGGTCGCATCGGACGCGGTCGGATAGGCGGGATCGGTGAATCCGTAGGAGAAATCCACCACCACTACGGCGGGGCGGGTGCCGCGCGGAACGGCGGCACCGAAGCCCGCCTGCGCATAGGTCTGGTCCTGAGACATGTCGTGTTCTTCCTGTTGCCCCCGCCGCCGAGGGCGGGGGCCATGCGGCTCAGTGGCGGGCCATCTGGAGTTCCTTGACGACGATATCGCCGTCGATCACCACCGGCTCATCGTCGAGGAACAGCGAGCAGCCGCGCATCGGGATGTCGAGGTGGCAGGCGGTGTCGTTCGGCCCGCCAAGCTCGTTGTTTGGCCCGGTCGAGAACATGACGTTGCCATAGAAGCTGCGCGGCTCCATGCCCATGCCGCCGGGGAAGGCGCCGGGCAGCATGTTGTGCCACTTGGCATGCGGGTTCATGCCCCAGCCCACATGGGACATGCCCATGCCGCGCGGGTCGTTGAAATCGTCCATGTAGGATTTGACCAGCTCCGCATCGAGCCCGCCGCGAATGTCCGTCACCCAGCCCTTTTCGATGGTGTAGGTGATCGGGTCGCGGACGTAGATGTTCTGCGGCAGCAGGATGTCGCCCGGCGCCACCACGATCTGCCCGTCGACGCCATCGTCGTCCCCGCCGGTGAACACGAAGCCCGACGGCCAGTGATCCCAGCGCCCCGGCTCGTCGGTGCAGGCGTATTCGGTCACCGTAGGATAGGTGTTGAGCTTGTAGGTCACGTCGGTGCCATGAGGCGAGGTGATGCGCATGACCTTGGCCTTGGCCAGCATCTCACCGCCAATCTCGACCTTCTCGCGGATCTCCTGCGTCGGCAACAGGCGCGCCAGCAGCTCCGGTGGCTCGACTGCGGTCAAGATGCGGGTGCCCGACTCCTGGATGGCGAATTGCTCGGGCGAGAACAGCAGGAAGATACAGTCGATCAGCATGTCGCAGTTCTTGAGGGCCTCGACCGCCTCGGGCATCGCCGCAAGACCGGTCTGGCCGACGGCCCAACTGCCGACAACGGGCGGCGCGGGCAGGCGCATGTGGTACATGTTCGCGCCGAGCCTGCGCCCGGCGGCCATGAAGGCGTCGGCGTAATCGAGGCGCTCATTGCCTTGCGTCAGCACGATCAGGCGTTCGTCGGACTTGACGCCGGACATTTTCAGCTGGTGCAGGCAGATCTCGGTAAAGCTTGCGTGGTCCATGTTTTTCCCTGTTTCTTTTTAAGCTTCGAAGTCCATGACCGCGGCAAGGAACCCCTCGAGGTCGTCCCACGGGATCATGTGGCCCGCACCGGCGACGATGCGCTGCTCGATCGCCGGGTTGAGGTCGCGCACCTCCTGCTGATCGTCCGCATCGACGACCGTGGCGCCGCCGGCGATCACGAGACGCGCGGGCTTTTCCAAGCCCGGGATGTCCTGGTGGATGTCGTCGGTGTGAAAGCCGTCGAATGCCTGCCGGATCGCGCCCCAGTGGCAGGTGTGCAGCCATTCCGCGCGCAGGGCGATCTGTTCATCGCTCCATGTGGGGCAGAAGGCTTTCATCTCGTCGAAGGTAATGGCGCGCTTGGCCAGCATGATGCTGTCGCCATACCAGGGCCATTTCGACGGGTAGGCGCGACGGTTCGGCCCCGACATGGGCGGATCCACGAGGATATGACCGGCAAAGGCGTCTGCGTCGCAGGTGTTGGCTCTGAGCGCGATGCGTGCGCCCATCGAATGGCCCATCAGGACCGGCGTGTCCAGCGTCCTGGCGACGGCAATCGCGTCATTCGCCAGCGCATCCAGCGTGTAGTCGAGATCGCCGGTCTCTGACAGGCCGCGCCCGCGCACGTCAAGCACATGGACCTCCCATTTCGCGGCCAGTCGCTCCGCGACGAAGTCCCAGGTCACGGCGGGCGAGGTGATGCCCGGCACCAGCAGCAGCTTCTGCGCGCCCGACGGCCCGTCGTGGCGGACAAGGTGTTGGCGAATGCCGTTTGCGTTGATGTTGTATCCGAAAGCCATGTGATCCTCTCTCAATATGCGCCGGAGAGCAGGGCGCCGCCGCCGGGCACGCGGGTCGGCACGCCGATCGCCTTGAGCATTTGCCAAGTGGTCGCGATGGCGGCGGTCAGCACCGGCTTGCCGGTCTGCGCCTCGACCATCGGCACGGCAGGCAGCGAAGGCATCTGAACGCAGGCGCTCAGCACCACGACGTCGGCCTCTTCGATGTTCATGCCGGCGACGATGCCGGGCAGATTCATCGGATCATACGCCGCGACGGCAAGGTTGTCGGAAATCTCGAGCGCGCGGCTGTCCACCACCTCGAAGCCCTCGTTGCGGATGTAATCCACCACCATGTCGGTCAGCGGCTGCATATAGGGGGTCACGACCGCGATCTTCTTCGCGCCCATGGCGTGCAGCCCATCCACCAGCGCACCGGCGGAGGTCACGACTTCGGAGGGCATGTCATTGGCGCGGGTCACGCCGGACAGCCGTTCCTGCGAGGCGCGGTGATACCCATGGCCCATCGACATGATCGCCACGAGGCAGGCATAGCCCATGACGTCGACTTTGGCATCCGACAGCTCCAGCGCGCAGCGGTCGCTGTCGGTGTCCATCTTGGCCAGCTCTTCGCGGGTCACATGCTTCATGCGCATCCGCGACGAATGAAAGGTGAACCGCTCGTCCGAGATCTGCTCGCGGGCCCGCAGCAGCGCCGGAATCTCGGTTTCCATGGTCACGTTCGAGGAGGGCACGATCTGTCCGATACGATAGGTCTTCATTTCCATTCCCCTGTGGAGTCGTCCTGTTCCCCAGAAGATGTGGGCCAAATAATTGTTGGTGTACACCCAAATTTAGGAAAGATGCATGTTTTTTCCCGCCCATGTCATGCGGCGCCTGTTTCCCGGGCACGGAATCCTCGGGCGCCGGGCCGTGTCGCCCGCCGCCAATTCAAAGCTACCGTTCTGAAAGTAGGCGAAAAACCGGCTCAGACGATCCGGCTTAGAAGTGCGAGCAGGGTCTGCGCCTCTTTTTTGGACAGGGGCGCAAGGGTGTCGGCGGTGATCCTCTTCATCGTCGGAACACATTCTGTCAGCAGGGCGCGGCCCGCCTCGGTGGTGCGCAGCATGTAGCGGCGCTTGTCCACCATGTCCTTTTCCATCTCGATCAAGCCGCGCGCCTGAAGCCGTGCCACAACGCCCTTGGTGGTCGAGGCATCCATCGCCACGAGCCGCCCCAACGCATTCTGCGAGATCGGTCCCGGTCCCATCGCAAGGCCGTACAGCGTCGAGAACTGCATGGCCGTCAGCCCGCCGGGATTGGCCTCGCTAAAGATGGTCTGATGCCGCTGGTAGGCCTTGCGCAACACGAAGCCCACCTGCTCGTCCAACTTGTAATCGGGGTCTTCCAGCATTGCCATGCGCCTGTCTTTGTCGTGCCAGCGTGTTGTTGCATCCTTTGCAGCATGGCACCAGAGGCGAGGGCTGCGCGAACGTCATTGTATCTTTGTTGAGCGGCCAGGCGGCTGCGCGCTCAAAACCTGTGCGATAGGTCTGGCCTTTTGCTGCAAAAGCTGACTTTCTGGTAGAACTTGTTTGTATACGTTCAAATTTTCCTGTTCTCACTCCCCAACCAAGATCCGCCAGGAAAGGATTTACCGTGCCCCGTGACGCCCTGTCTTTCACCTTGAACGGCCAGACCGTGATCTGCGAGGCCAACGGCTCGGCGCTTGATGTGTTGCGCGACCGGTATGGGCTATGCGGGCCGAAATACGGCTGCGGCATGGGGCAATGCGGGGCCTGCACCGTACTGGTGGATGGCCAGGTGGCGCGAGCCTGCGTGCTGCGCGCGGCGCGGTTGCAGGCACGGTCCGTGGTCACGCTGGAGGGGCTCGCGGGGGCGGACGGCCTGCACCCGGTGCAGGCGGCCTTTGTCGAGAAGCAAGGCGCGCAATGCGGCTACTGCCTGAACGGCATGGTGATGACGGCGGTGGCGCTGCTGGAGCGTGACCCCGATGTCAGCCGGGGCGAGATCCGGCAAGCGCTGCGCGACAACCTGTGCCGCTGCGGCACGCATCAGGAAATTCTCGACGCGGTGGAACACGCGGCACGGCAGATGCGCCTCAAGGCGGAGAACGTCGCATGACCGGACTGGTTTCCATTTTCGAAGACCGCCCCGAGGGGCGGATCAGCCACGTGCAGATCGGTGCAGGTGGCGCGGTCGTGGCCCACAACGGCCACGTCGATCTTGGCACCGGGATCGAGACGGCCCTGGCCCAGATCGTCGCCGAGGAACTGGACGTGCCGCTCAGCGATGTGCGCGTCGTTCTGGGTGATACGGCGGTGACGCCGAACCAGGGGCCTACGATTGCGTCGGAAACGATCCAGGTCGCGGCCTTGCCTTTGCGGCGCGCCGCGGCGCAGCTGCGGCACTGGCTGGCAGGACAGGGGGCCCGCCGGCTGAACGCGTCGCCCGACGGGGTGGAGCTGCGCAACGGCGCGGTCTGCTGGAAGGACACGCAGGTGAGCTTTGCCGCGCTGGTCGAGGGTCAGGAGCTGGCGATGCGGCTGGACGAGACCGTCCCGGTAAAGGACGTGAAGGACTATCGCATTGTCGGCCAGCCCGTGGGCAAGCGCGACCTGCCGACCAAGGTCGTCGGGGATTTCCAGTACATCCAGGACGTGCGCATCGACGGGATGCTGCATGGTCACGTCATACGCCCGCCCTATGCCGGGCGCGATTCGGGCAACTTCATCGGGCGCGCATTGAAGGGATATGATACGGCCGCGATTGCCGCACGGCCCGGTTTCGTGGCGGTGGTGCAGGAAGGCGACTTTCTTGGCGTCGTGGCCGAAACCCCGCAGCAGGCCCGCGCGCTGGCCGAGGCGCTGCCGGTGGACTGGGTCGTGCCGCCCGAGATGCCCGACCTTACCGACCTGAAACACGCGTTGAAGGATGCGCCCTCGACCCCGCGCGCGTTGGACCGTCGTGGCGATTTCGACCGGGGCATGGCCGAGGCCGAGACGCGGCTCGCCCGCACTTATGTCTGGCCCTATCATCTGCACGGCTCCATCGGGCCAAGCTGCGCAATTGCCGAATGGAACGACGGCAAGCCGGTGATCTGGTCCGGGACGCAGAACCCGCACATGTTGCAGGGCGACCTTGCCACCCTCGTAGGACTGGAGGCCGGAAGCGTCGAGATCAAGCGGTATCAGGCGGCGGGCTGTTATGGCCGCAATTGTGCCGACGACGTCTGCGGCGATGCGCTGCTGATGGCGCGGGCCGTCGGTCGGATCGTGCGGGTGCAGCTGACCCGCGCGCAGGAAACCCTGTGGGAGCCCAAGGGCGCGGCACAGCTGATGGAGGTCGCAGGCGGGCTGAAGGACAGCGCGCTGCATGCCTACAGCCTGGACACCTGGTACCCGTCGAACCGGGGGCCGAACCTGTCGTTGCTGCTGACGGGGCGGATCTCGCCGGAGCCACGCCCCAGCGACATGGGCGACCGCACCACGGTGCCGCCCTACCGCGTGCCCAACAAGCGCATCACCGTGCATGACATGGCGCCATTGGTGCGCGCCGCCTGGATGCGCGGCGTCTCGGCGCTGCCCAACACTTTTGCCCACGAAAGCTATATCGACGAGATGGCGCAGGAGGCGGGCGAGGATCCGGTGGCCTTCCGTCTGAAGCATCTCGACGATCCGCGCGCCCGCGAGCTGGTGCAAAAGACCGCCGCCGCCGCCGGCTGGGAGGCAGGCACCGGACCACGGCTGAAGCGCGAGGGGCGCATGGCCTACGGGCGCGGCTTTGCCTATGCCACCTACGTGCATGGCACCTTTCCGGGCACGGCGGCTGCGGCGGCGGCCTGGGTCTGCGACGTCACCATCGACACGCTGACCGGCGAAGTCACGCTGACCCGCGTCTTCGTCGGGCAGGACCAGGGGCTGGTCATCAACCCGGCAGGCGTCACGGCGCAGATCAACGGCAACGTGATCCAGACCGCCAGCCGTGTCCTGACCGAAGAGGTGGTTGTCGATGCCATCACCCCAGCGCCGCAAAGCTGGGCCAGCTATCCGATCGACACCTTCGACAAGGTGCCCGAGATCCGCTCCATGCTGATCGAGCGGCCCGAGGATCCGGCGTTGGGTGTCGGTGAAAGCGCGGCCGTCCCGGCAGCGGCGGCGATTGCCAATGCGATCTTCGATGCGACGGGTGTGCGCCTCCGCGAGGCGCCCTTCACCCCCGACAGAATGCGCGCCGGGCTGGCCGCGCTTGACGGTCCGGCGGCGCTGCCCGCTCCGGTGGCCGCGCCCGCTGCGAAGCCATCGAAACTGAAATGGATCGCCGCGCTTGCCGGGGCGGTGACATTGGGCGCGGTTGCCATTCCCATGGCCCGCCCGATCCCGCCGCAGCCCGCGCCGCTGGCCACGACCTTCTCCGCCGAGACGCTGGAGCGCGGGCGGCAGGTCTTTGCGGCGGGCGATTGCGCGGTCTGCCACACCGCCGAGGGTGGCCCCGAGAACGCCGGGGGCCGCCCGATGGAAACGCCCTTCGGCACCGTCTACACCACGAATCTGACCCCCGACCCCGAGACGGGCCTGGGGATGTGGAGCTTTGCCGCCTTCGAGCGCGCCATGCGCAAGGGCATCAGCCGCGACGGCCACAATCTGTATCCCGCCTTTCCCTACACCGCCTTCGCCAAGATCGACGGGCCGGACATGCAGGCGCTTTATGCCTACCTCCAGACGCTCGACCCGGTGCACGCGGAATCCCCGCGCGCGCAGATGCTGGCCGGCACCAACCTGCGGCCGGTGAACGCGGCGTGGAACCTGATGTTCCACGATGCCGCTCCCTTCCGGCCCGCACCGGAGCAGTCCGAAGAATGGAACCGCGGCAAGTACCTCGTGGAGGCGGCGGGCCACTGCAGCGCCTGCCATGCGCCGCGCAACGCGCTGGGGGCAGAGGTCGCCGTGATGAGCGGTGCCGCCATCGACGGTTGGTACGCACCGCCGCTGCAAGGCACGGTCGAGGGCTGGAACAAGAATGCACTTGAAGCCTACCTGCGCGAGGGCCATGCGCCGGGTCGCGCCGTCGCCTCGGGGCCGATGGCAGAGGTGGTGGCCAGCCTAAAGGGGCTGCCCGATGCCGAGATTTCCGCCATGGCAACCTACTTGGCCGACCTTGCAGGGGATGCGCCGATGCCCCAGGTGGTCCAGCCCGACCTGGTGCCGGGGCCGGGATCACGCCTGTTCCGGTCCGCCTGTGCCAGCTGTCACGAACCCGGCCTGCCAGGCATGACCTCGGCGCTGGAGCCGCTGACGCGGTCGGCTGCTCTGCGCGCGCCGACACCGGAGGCGCTGCGGACGATCCTGGCACAGGGCATCGAATCGCCCGAGTCGCTGGATCTGCGCGACATGCCCGGCTTCGGCAAGGAGCTGTCGGCGGCCCAGACCGACGCGATCATCGCCTACCTGCGTGCCCGCTACGCCTCCGATCTGCCCGCATTTGACGGGCTGGAGGCCGCGCCGGTGGCCCGCGTGGTGAAACCACAGGCGGCGGCAGAGTAAAAATGCATGTTTCATCCAGATTTCTTCGCCATGCGCGACGCAAATGGATGACGTTCCCAATATCGTTGGTGTACAAACAAATTAACTGGAACTTTCGGACAAGGATAACAGCATGACCGTAGAACGGATCGACATTGCGGTGATCGGCGCGGGCCTTGGTGGAGCGGCAGCGGCTGCATTGCTGGCGGATGCGGGCTTCTCGGTGCACAGCTTCGAGCAGGCGCCCGAATTCGACCGTCTGGGCGCAGGCATTCATATCGGCCCCAACGTGATGAAGATTTTCCGCCAAATCGGGCTCGAAGACACGCTGGCCAGGATCGGCTCGCACCCGTCGCACTGGTTCTCGCGCGATGGCAACACCGGCGAATACCTGTCGGAAATCCCGCTGGGCGACTTTGCCCTGAAGGAATACGGCGCGCCCTACATCACCATCCACCGCGGCGATATGCACGCCGTGCAGATCGAGGCACTGGCCCCATCCACCGTGCATTTCGGCTACAAGCTGACCAAGCTGGAGGAACGCGACGACCACGTTCTGCTGAGCTTCGACAATGGCAAGCAGGTCGAAGCCGGGCTGGTCGTGGGCGCCGACGGCATCAACTCCAAGATCCGCGAAGTCCTGCTGGGTGTGGAAAAGCCGCGCTTTTCCGGCTGGATCGGACATCGTGCGCTTGTCAACATGGACAAGCTGCGCAGCACCGGACAGGAATACGAGCGCTGCGTGAAGTGGTGGTGGGAACAATCCCGTCACATCATGGCCTACGCGACCAAGAACGACGCCAGCGAATACTACTACGTGACCGGCGTGCCGGTCGACAGCTGGGAACACGAGGCGTCCTTCGTCGACAGTTCGCGCGAGGAAATGGAGGCGATCTTCGGTGGCTCGCACAAGATGGTGCAGGGCCTGATCGACGCCACGGAGGGAGTCACCAAATGGCCATTCTGGAACCGTGATCCCATGGGACTGTGGTCGCGCGGCCGGCTTGTCATGATCGGCGATGCCTGCCACCCGATGCGCCCTCACATGGCGCAGGGGGCCTGCATGGCGATTGAAGATGCAGCAGTGCTGACCCGTTGCCTGTCGCTGACCGGCGAAGCAGGCTATGCAGATGCCTTCCGCATGTACGAGAATACCCGCAAGGAGCGCGCCACCAAAGTGCAGACGATTTCCAATGCGAACACCTGGCTCAAGGAACCGGAAGACCCAGCCTGGGTCTATGCCTATGACCCGATGACCGCTGAACTGGGGTAACGCGCACGGGGGCCGAGGGCACCCCGAGCAGCACAGCACTCACGGTGAACATGGTCGCCGACGCGGCCCCTGGCGGACCCTTGGCCGCAACAAGCCGCGTATCCGACCGGCTGCCTGCAACCTAGACAGCAGGGATATAACGGGAAATGACGCGGACCACGGCATTGCTGGCGGTGATGGTCATCGCCAGTAATGCCGTGCCCTACCTGGCGATCGGTCAGGTGGCGGCATGGTTTGGGTTTTTCCTCCAGCCGTGACCGGAACCGGATTGGTGTTTACGCTGTTTGGCGCAGGTTGCCGCGACATCCTTCTCGGGCACGTCCACCGCACGCCAATAATCGCGACCATATTGCGCCCAGATCAATCCGAACGAGCAGTAGGGCTGGCCATTTTCGCGCAGTGAATTGAGCCGTTGGTGGTGATTGAAAATCTGCGCGGCGGCATCAAAGTCGCCGCCGACGTCACAAATAATCCGCCCTTCATCAGGTGCGATCCACGCCTTGTCCCGCGTGCGACCCAGATCGGTCTTTGGGAATAGCCGTGTCAGGTTGACCGAGGAAAAGCTCATCAGCATGGAAGCCACCGGAAAGGGTGACACGGTGGCTGATGGTCATCAGATGCAGGCTCCAGCCGGATTTGAATGGATTTGGGCGACCAATAAGGCCACCCGTCAGGTCGATGCGAACGTGGGGATGGATGGGCCTCCTAGACAACCCAAATCATGCGGCGCAACCAAGACGGACCGCAACATATAGGCATCAGATCATCTTCGCGGAATCTTCACCCCGATCCCGCGACAACCTTATCCCGATTTACACAGACTTAGTGCGTCCAGGTGGTGCGGCGGTTGGTGGCGAAGTTCTCGCCGTAGCCGCCGGGGCGGACATTGACCTTGCGGCCCTGGGGTTCGACCACGGTCGCGGTGATGCCCTTTTCCTTGGCGTAGTCCAGCGCCGCTTCCTTGGTGTCGAAGCGCAGGCGGACCTGGGCCTGCGTGTCATCGGAGGAGGTCCAGCCCATCAGCGGATCAACCTCGCGCGCCGCGTCGGCGGTAAAGTCCAGCACCCATTGCCGGGTCCGGGCGGTGCCGGACTGGGTGGCGGTCTTGGCGGGTTTGTAGATCCGGGCTGGCATCGAAATCTCCTGCTGGGCGGGTCTGTGGCACCCCGTCTGTCTAGAAATCTTCGCGCCGCCGGGCAAGGGGCAAATCGTCCCGAGCGGGTCCGCGCATGCGCGCAGTCCTGACCGCCGTCCCGCAACCCGGCGCGAGGGGCGGAGAGCCGCCGGAGAACGGCCAGGCTGGTGCGTGCACGGGCGGAGTTTTCCAATCTTTTCCGGAGGCGGCAAGCCTGAAAATGTCGCCGCCGCCTCTCGCGCGCCGGAATGAGACCCTGCGGCAGGGTCAAAATCCGACCCGTGGGACGCCTGTGGCGATGCCTCCCCTTGAACCGGAACAAAAACGGACCAAAATCTGTCCGACCGGGAGAATCACCATGGCATATTCCACCAAGACCGAACCGGGGCGCCACACGCCGGCACCCGACATCGCCGCCCGCCCCAAGCTGGAGGGCGGCAAGAAGCTGGTGATGGCCACGACATTTTCGCCCGCCGGGGACCAGCCCCGCGCCATCGAAGAGCTGACAGGCGGCCTTCACGACGGAGACCGGGACCAGGTGCTGCTGGGCGCGACCGGGACCGGCAAGACGTTTACCATGGCCAAAGTGATTGAGGAAACGCAGCGCCCCGCCATTATCCTGGCCCCGAACAAGACGCTTGCGGCGCAATTGTACGGCGAATTCAAAGGGTTTTTTCCGGATAACGCCGTTGAGTATTTCGTAAGCTACTACGATTACTATCAGCCGGAGGCCTATGTCGCGCGCTCTGACACCTATATCGAGAAGGAGTCCCAGATCAACGAACAGATCGACCGGATGCGCCACTCCGCCACGCGGGCGCTGCTGGAACGCGATGACGTGATCATCGTCGCATCGGTCTCCTGTATCTACGGGATCGGCTCGGTAGAGACGTATTCCGCCATGACCCAGGATCTGAAAGTCGGCACCGAATATGACCAGCGGCAGGTGATGGCCGACCTGGTGGCGCAGCAATATCGCCGCAATGATCAGGCCTTTGCCCGTGGCTCCTTTCGGGTGCGCGGCGATTCTCTGGAAATCTGGCCCGCCCACCTGGAAGATCGCGCGTGGCGCATGTCCTTTTTCGGGGAGGAGCTGGAAAGCATCACGGAATTCGACCCCCTCACCGGGTCCAGAACCGACAGTTTCGACCAGATCCGCGTCTATGCGAATTCGCATTACGTAACGCCGAAACCGACGATGCAACAGGCCGTTATCGGCATCAAGAAGGAGCTGCGCCAGCGGTTGGACCAATTGGTTGGCGAGGGGAAGCTGCTGGAGGCGCAGCGCCTGGAACAGCGCACCAATTTCGATATCGAGATGCTGGAAGCGACCGGCGTCTGCAACGGGATCGAGAACTATTCCCGCTACCTGACAGGGCGCGCCCCGGGAGAACCGCCGCCCACCCTGTTCGAGTTCATTCCGGACGATGCCATTGTTTTCGCGGACGAATCCCACGTTTCTGTGCCCCAGATCGGGGGCATGTACCGGGGCGACTACCGGCGCAAGTTCACGCTGGCCGAACATGGGTTCCGGCTGCCTTCCTGCATGGACAACCGTCCGCTTAAATTCGAGGAATGGGACGCCATGCGGCCCCAATCGGTCTACGTTTCCGCGACCCCCGGTTCCTGGGAGATGGAGCAGACGGGCGGCATTTTCACCGAACAGGTCATCCGTCCCACCGGTCTGCTGGACCCACAGGTGGAGATCCGGCCGGTCGACATGCAGGTTGATGACCTGTTGGACGAGGTTCGGCGCGTCGCCGCCGATGGATACCGCACCCTCGTCACCACCCTGACCAAGCGGATGGCGGAGGATCTGACCGAATATATGCACGAACAGGGCATCCGCGTGCGCTACATGCATTCGGATATCGACACGATCGAACGTATTGAGATCCTTCGAGATTTGCGTTTGGGCGCCTTTGACGTTCTAATCGGCATCAACCTCCTGCGGGAGGGGTTGGATATCCCCGAATGCGGTTTGGTCGCCATTCTGGACGCCGACAAGGAGGGGTTTCTGAGGTCGGAAACCTCGTTGATCCAGACCATTGGCCGGGCCGCGCGGAACGTCGATGGCCGGGTGATCATGTATGCCGACCGTATCACCGGCTCGATGGAGCGGGCGCTGGCCGAGACGGAGCGGCGGCGGGAGAAGCAGATCGCTTATAACGAGGCGCACGATATCACGCCCGCGACGGTCAAGAAGAACGTGGATGACATTCTGGCGGGTCTTTACCAGGGCGATGTCGACATGAACCGCGTGACCGCACAGATCGAAAAACCGATGGCGGGAGCCAATTTGCAGGCCCATCTCGATGGGTTGCGGGAAGATATGCGCAAGGCCGCCGAGAACCTTGAGTTCGAGGAGGCCGCCCGCCTGCGCGATGAGGTCAAGCGGCTGGAAGCGGTCGATCTGGCCGTGCACGACGACCCTCTGGCGCGGCAACAAGCGGTAGAAAAAGCCTCGAACGCGGCAGTCAAGGGGCGCGGGCGTTCTACCGCTGGGCGACCGGGGCAGCGCGGTGGCAACGTGCAACGGCGCAAGCGGGGGGGCGGTTGACTCAATCGCAGGCTCGCCCGCCCAGCACCAGAAGAGCCAGAGCACGATCCAGCGCCGCGACGAGAATGGCCGCGCTTCCCCCCGCAGCCGGTGCGCCGATTCCGAACGTAGCAATCAACAGGGGCGTGGCGACGGCCCACGCGATACCCAGAAGAACATGCAGCCCTCGGTTGCGACCTTTCGCGGTGCGGAAAGGCTGCCCGCCAGCAGGCCGTTCATCGCAAGACTCGCGCCCATCGCAACGCCGACAACGTTCCGGACCTCTTCCATGAAAGCCTCCGAAAACCTGTAGGCGGGGCGCTGGCGTGCCTCCGCGGCGCCTCAATCGAAGTCGAAAATCTCGCTCAGCAGACTTTTGCGCTTTTTCTTGCGATAATATTTGCCGTCATGCCTGCGCCGGTCGTCGTCACGATACCCGCGTGGATCGGGGCGGTAGCTCTGGGCGGCCGCATCCGCGTGTTGGTGCATCGGGCGCGGCGGGGCGGCGTGGGCGGTTTCGCTCAACTGACGTTCGATGATTTTGTCGAGCTCCCCCCGGTCCAGCCAGACGCCTCGACATTTCGGACAATAGTCGATCTCGACCCCTTGTCGATCCGTCATCAGAAGTTCGGTGCCGTCTACCGGGCATTGCATCGCTGATCCTCCGTTAACCTTGTTCCAAGATGGGGACGGTCGGGATCGCGTGCAAGTTCGCCGCGTTAACCTCTCCTTAGCCGTTTCTTAACTTCGCTGCGCCACCCTGAGGGAAACCGAAAGGAGGGTGCCATGCGGTTCATACTGATCCTGATTTCGATGCTGCTTGCCAGCCAGGCTGTGGCGGGCCCCTGGCCTCGGGGCGCGGGGCAGACGTTTTTTGCGGCCTCTGTTCGGATGCAACAGAACGTGGACGGCGAATACAAGCCGAACATCGCCTATTACCATGAAACCGGTATCAGCCGGCGGCTGACCTTTGGTGCCGATATCGGCGGATCCATCGCCGGGCTAGACAAGGCAGTAGCCTTCCTGTCGACGCACCTGCCGACAACTGGCGCCTGGGCCATCGGGTTGGACATGGGGGGCGGCATGATATCGGAGGAGCCAGTGGTGCGCCCCGGCTTCTCGTTCGGGCGGAAACTGGCCCGCAAATCCGGCTGGTTGACCATCGAAGGTGCCGTCGAGTATTCGCCCAGGATCGCGGAAACGGACTGGAAGCTGGATCTGACCTACGGCTTTCAGCAGCGCGAGGGGCTGAAATACTACGTGCAGGTCCAAAGTGGCCAACCCCATGCACAGCCAACGTTCTTGCGGGTCGCGGGCTCTGTCACCTACCGGATCGCGCCGCGCACCTGGCTGGATGTGGGCGTGTCCAGCCGGGTGGTGAACAGCGATCCGGTACGGGTGAAATTGGGGATATGGCGGTCCTTCTGATCGGCCGAGAGCTGATCGGCCGCCGGGTCTGTCGCACGGCGGCCAGGGGGGTCACTGGAATTCGTCGATCCGAACCTTGATCGTCACTTCGCCGGTCACCGGTTTCTCCCAATTCAATAGAATCTGGTCGTTTTGCGCCCCTTGTTTCGCCTTCACATAGGGGACGCCATGGTGCGCCGCGTTCGAGGTTGTGGCGATCTTCCCGTTCATCACGATTCCTTCGACGTTTTGCGCCCAACCACCAAACGGCAGCTTCGGTGCGCAGGGGACCGTCCAGACATCAGCGGCGGTGTTTTGTTCATGCCGCAGCATTAGCGGGTTGGAGACCGAGGTTTCCACCGAGTTGAACATGTTGTCCGAAAAGGTGACGTTCTTGATCTTGTCGTAGGCCAGGTCGGAATGGCTGGTGTCGACCTTCTCCACCCGGTTGATGGAGCCGTGGATATTGCGGAAGATATTTCCCGTCACCGCCATGCCGTTGATATAATGGCCGGGACCGTGCGGCGTGACTACCAGGAAGGTGAACCAGGGCGCGACATCGCTGGACAGGAAGATATTGTCGGTCACGCTCAATCCGCTAAAGGAAAATTCCGAATTGAATTCCGGGGCGTGGTCATGCTCGTTTCCCCATTCGATAAAGCAATTGTCGATGTAATTTCCATTAATTGTGGCACGGCAATTGGTTCTGCTCAGGATGATGCCCGGTGTTCGAATGCCGTTCGTCGCATCATCGCCCTGGAAAAAGTGGTTCCCGGTAATGATCGATCCGGATCCGGCGATTACGGCGAAATGGCGCATATGCACGATACGGTTGTTGCGCAGCTTGATGTCATTGGCATTGCTGTTCAATGCGATTGATACCCGGTTCTGGCTGGACGTGCCGCTTTCATCGGACAGGAATTGGCAACGATCCACCAGCATTCCCTGACATCCGGTGCCGTGGCTGGTAATGCCGCGATCCTTGGGCCGGGTGATGAAGCAATCGCGTAGATGAAAGATCAGGCCCGAGGGCGGCAAAAGGATCGCGCTGCAATCTCCGCCACATTGGAATTCGATATCTGACATGCTGAATTTGTCCAGATGTTCGAACCCGCTGAAATCCAGCATGTAGCGGAACCGGGTAAAGGTGTAGGTTTGCGTGCCCTCGGCATCATGCAGCGGCAGCGATAGCGTCAGTTTCCCGGTCGCGTTGTTCTTTTGCTTTACATAGACCTCGCGACCTACCCCGTGGCCAGTGACCAGAGATCCGACCTCGATCGCCTCGATATTGGCGACATTGATCAAGGTATCGGAATTCGACGGGTTGTAGGTCGCTTGCGAGGTCACGATATGGCTGTCCCAGGCCGCGCCGCTTTTGCTGTCGAACTGGCCGTTGCGGATGTGGCGCCGCGTGGCATAGCTGGTCTTGTTGGCCAGGGCGGCCTGCATGTCGATCGGCTCTGTCACCGTGATGCGGCGCCCGCCGAGGTCCAGACTTTCATGATCCGAATTGTTCAGAAGCGACTGGAAGGCCTTCTTGAAAGCCAGTTCTTCGTCTCCAAAGGCGTCGATATAGGCGGGCAGGTGAAAGTCGCGGGTCAGGGACAGGATCTTGTCCACCGGCATGGTGATCTGCCCATCGAACACCACCCGGTTGTCGAAGGTCATGCTGTCGCCCAGGTAGTAGGTGCCCGGCGGCACCCGCACAACACGGCCGGCAGCGGCGGTATCCGCAGCGGCAAAGGCCGGCAGGTCGTCTGTCACCCCGTCGCCGCGCGCTCCGAAATCGCGCACATCGACAAAGCTCAGCATCTCACGCAGGAAGGCCCCGGTCACGTCCTCGATCACCAGGTCGTCGATCCGCAGGATTCCGCCATTCGGGCCGGCCAGGTCCAGGCCGAAATGGCCGTAGACCGGTTCTATTCCCCAAGCCATATCGACCCCGGTGCGATCGCCGGTCCCCACGATGGCGGAGACTTCGACAATGGCACCGTAATCCGTCAATGCAACGCTGGTGCCGATTTCGGTCAGCCCGCCGACATGCGCGTTCTGTGCATTTCCCGCCCAGCCCGCAATCCGCACTGAGGGGAGCGTGCCGCTCATCGCCTTGATGCGGGCGGTGATGCGCAGGTAGCAGCCCGGCAGGATCGGCGTCTGGCCCATGTAGCGTAATTTCTGAATTGTCTGGGATTTCAGAAGTTCCAGACATCCACCGAAATCCTGATCCGCCGGCACAAAGGCGGCGTTGGGGTCCATGGCGTAGCTGTCCGATCCCGGCGTCCCGTCGCCGCTGGACCATTGCGCCAGCCCCGCATCGAATGCGGTCGGCAGGAATGTGATGCCATCCGTGATCGCCTTGTTCATCCAGTACCCTTTCGCGGCCAGTGTCGGACCCGTCGTCCGGCGCAGAAGGGATAGGGGCGGGGCGGTTAACGCAGCCTCTGATCACCGTAACGATGGACGATCAGGCACTGACCCCCGGTCGGGTGAGCAGCGTTACGCCGTCGACCTTCCAGCCCATGTCGATCTGCACCATGCGGTAGTCCAATAGGTGGGCGACGTTCTGCGCGTCGGTGATCAAAACGCGTTGCACCAGCCGGTCACCCTCTTGGCGCAGGTCCAGAAAGGTCCAGTCGGACGGCCGCCAGACCATTGGGTATCCCTGTTCGACCATCCGGGCAAAGGCCTCGGGCGTTTGGAACATGCCTTGAATCATCGGACTGGCAAGCGCGAAAGCTCCAGCCGGATCATCGGCACGAAACTCTTGGAATTGTTCGGAAATCAAACGCTCGATGGCCCTGTCTTGGGCCGCGCCCGGTCCAGAGAGGGTCAGCGCCGTCAGTGTGGCAAGCAGCAGATGTTTCATCGTGAATCCTCCATCCATATGGAGAATCTACGGTGAAACGGGGCGATCGGTTTCCAAAAACCGCCCTGCTGGGCGTCTCAGACGTGGATCAGGTCAGTTCACCGGCCAGAGCCCGGTCGATCAGGTCCGCGGTTTCGCCGACACCGTAGAGCGCAATGAACCCGCCAAAGCGCGGCCCCTGGGAGGCGCCCAGCAGAACTTCGTACAACGCCTTGAACCAGTCGCGCAGCGGGTCGAACCGGTCGCGGCCCACGGCGTAGACCTCGCCTTGCAGCGCCTCGTCGTCCACCGGGCCGGTCCAGCCGCGCAGGCGGTCGCGCAGGTCTTCCAGCGCGTCACGCTCCAGCGCGGTGGGGGCGCGGAATGTCCGCTCGGGTTTCACGAAATCCTGAAAATACTGAACCGCGTGACCTGCGGCGGCATCCAGGTCGGGGTGGCTCTCCGGCGTCGCCTCGGGGGCGTAGCGGCGGATGAAGCCCCACAGCTGGTCTTTCTTCTCCGCCCCGGCGACCGAGGCGAGGTTCAGCAGCATGCCGAACGGCACCACCATCCGGGATTCGGGCACGTTGCCACCGTGGATGTGCCAGACCGGGTTGGCTGCCTGCGCCTTGGCGTCCTGCGTCGGAAAGGCACGCAATTGCTGGTGATATTCGTCCACCGCGCGCGGGATCACGTCAAAGAACAGCCGTTTGGCCGTCTTCGGTTTCTGGTACATGAAATAGCTCAGCGATTCCGTGCTGGCGTAGGACAACCATTCGTCGATGGAAATCCCGTTCCCCGAGGATTTGGAAATCTTCTGCCCCTGGTCGTCCAGGAACAGCTCATAGGTGAAATGCTCCGGTTTCCGACCACCCAGGATCTCGCAAATGCGGTCGTAGATCGGGGTGTTGGTGGAATGGTCCTTGCCGTACATCTCGAAGTCGACGTCCAGCGCGGCCCAGCGGGCGCCGAAATCGGGCTTCCATTGCAACTTCACGTTGCCGCCGGTGACGGGCAGGGTCCATTCCCGGCCGTCCTCGTCGTCAAAGGTGATCGTGTGGTCGGCCGCGTTGACCTCCTTCATCGGGACGTACAGCACGCGGCCTGTTTCGGGATGGATCGGCAGGAAGATCGAATAGGTCTGCGCCCGTTCGTCGCGCAGGGATTTCAGCATCACCTTCATCACGTCGTCATAGCGTTCGACGGCGCGTTTCAGCACATCGTCGAACTTGCCGGACTTGTAGAAGTCGGTTGCGGAGTAGAATTCGTAATCGAACCCGAAGGTATCCAGGAACCGGCGCAACATGGCGTTGTTGTGGTCGCCAAAGCTGTCATGGGTGCCGAACGGATCGGGCACGGCGGTCAGCGGCTTTTGCAGATGTTCGGTCAGCATTTCCCGGTTGGGGACGTTGCCGGGCACCTTGCGCATCCCGTCCATGTCGTCGGAAAAACAGATCAGCCGGGTGGGGATGTCGGAGATCACCTCGAACGCGCGGCGGATCATCGTCGTGCGCAGAACTTCGCCGAAGGTGCCGATATGCGGCAGGCCGGAGGGGCCGTAGCCGGTCTCGAACAGGACATGGCCCTTGGTGGGGGGCGTCTTCTCGTACCGCTTGGCCAGACGGCGCGCCTCTTCAAAAGGCCAGGCCTTCGACTCCAGGGCTGCGTTGCGGAACTCGGACATGTCGTACTCCATTCGGATGCCGCAGGTCTGCCCTCGGCCCCGGCTTCCTATTGCCCGCGCCGCGCAGGGTCAATATTCTCTGGTGTAACTGGACCCGCCCTGACTTTCGGGGCGCCGACCCCGGCAAAGGATACCCCATGCCCACCGATATCACCCATTCCCTGACCCCGCAGGATTGTCTTGTTGCCATGATGGTGGCCCTGTCGATCTCTGACAGTACCGTGCGCACGTCCGAGTTGTTGAAGATCGAGAACCAGGTGAACACGCTGCCCATTTTCGGCGAATACGACATCGACCGGATCAAGCAGGTGTCCAACATGGTCTTTGACCTCTTCGAGGAGGAAGACGGCATCGACGCCCTGTTCGGGCTGGTTCGGGAGAACCTGCCGGAACGTCTGAACGAGACCTGCTATGCCCTGTGCTGCGACGTGGCCGCCGCCGATGGCGCCCTGCGGGAGGCGGAGCTGCGGATGCTGGAGGAAATGCGCTTCGAGCTGGATATCGACCGTCTGCATGCCGCCGCGATCGAGCGGGGCGCGCGGGCCCGGCACTTGCACGAATAACCGCCGGAACCTCCTGAAAACGGGCGAAAAGCCGCCCGTTTTCCACAGCTTTCCGCCGCGTCATTGATTTTCGCGACGGCAGCGCCAATCTTCTGCGTATCAGATCAGACGGCCTATCCAAGGGCCGCAGTGAAGGCAGAGAGTCATGAAGCGTTGGCTATTTCTCGTCGCGGGCGTTGGCCTGCTATGTGTGCTCCCCGTTCTTGCCACCCTTGCGGAGGCGGACAATGGCAGAGCATCCACCAGCATCTACAATCCCGAAGAGGTTCTGCGCCCGGCCAGCAGATCGCACTGAGACGCCGCAGTGGCTTCACGTCGGTCCCTGCCCTGGAATGTAGATTTCTCCCGCTACAGCTGTTGCAAATATTTCGGTATAGGCAGCTATTTCTGAAACGACAGTCATACCAGATCTGACGGCCGCTTCAGAAATAACAGTCACGTCCCGTACAGCTGACCCCAGCGTTCGATCAGCGCCTGTTGCAGCCTGCGGGCACGTCCCGCCCAGGCGCGGCCACCTTCGGGCCGGTCCCGTTCGGCGCGGGTCAGGGTGGCGCGGCGGTCGACATCTGCGGATACCACCGCGAAGGCCAGGTCGCGGCCGTCCTCGGTGCGCATGTAGCCTGCCAGCCCGCTTACGAAATTCAGAGTCCCGGTCTTGGCCTCGACCTTGATCGGATGGTTGGGGTCGGGCCGGTAATCGGCACTTCGCAGCACGTAATCCTTCAATAGCGGGCGCAGCAGATCCCGGGCGCGAGGCGTGGCCAGCAGCCCGGCCAGGTCATCCATCCGCAGGCGGGATTTGTCGCCAAGCCCGGAGTGGTCCACTTGCGCCGGCGCGGCCAGGCCCAGGGTTTCCCGCCCCCAGCGGTTCATTCGCCGGGCCGATCCCGTGATGGAGGTAACGCCGGCGCCGCGCGCCATGCTGGCCGCCATCCCGATGGATTCCGCGACCAGGTTGTTGGAATATTTCAGCATCAGCTGCACGATTTCGGTCAGCGGGGCGCTGTTCAGGCTGGTCAGGACGGCCCCGCGCGGCAGGGCGGACACGGGTTTCGGCGCCTTCAGAACGATGCCGTGGGACCGGGCCAGGGTCTGGAAGACCTCGGCGGTGTAGGCGGCGGGGCGCCGGACGGGCAGCCAGCGCGACCCGCCCTTGCCAAGGGCCGAGGACGCGACAGTCCAATCGTCGGTCCCCTCCGCATCGGCATAGGTGTAGACCGGGCCCTGCCGCTGGACCACGCGCATCCGGGCGATCCGCACGTCGGGGCGGTACTTCGCCGTTCGCGCATCCATCGAGACATTCCAGGTGTCCTTGTCGCGAACCCATTGGAAATGCACGCGGTTGTAGTTCAGGTTCAAGCCCGAGACACCGGGATTGTAGCCCACGTATTCCGGTTGGGAAGGGTCGATGTCGCGTTCCTCCGGAAGCGCGCCGCCCCAGTATAGAAACCGCCCCGTCACCTCGTGAATGCCCGCGGCCTTCAGGTTCGCGGCCAGTGTGGCCAACCCGTCGGTGTCCAGCGTCGGATCACCGCTTCCGGCCAGCACCAGGTCGCCTTTCAGCCGCCCTTCGGCCACCGGTCCGGTGGCGATCAGGCGGGTTCGGAACCGGAAGTCGCCGCCCAATGTGTCCAGCGCATAGATCGCCGTCAGCGTTTTGGCCACGCTGGCCACCGGCAGGCCGATGCGGCTGTCGCGGCTTTCCAGCACCTGACCGGTTTCGGGATCGGCGACGACGAAGGCGGTGCGGCCGGTCAACCGGGCGTCGGCGATCAGCTCCTCGGCGGAGGGGACAGGGGTCTGGCCCAGGGCGGCGGGACGGGCGACGGGGCGCAGGGATCGGCCGGGGGGCTCTGCCCAAAGGGGCAGGGCGGTGCTGGCCAGCCCAGCGGTCAGAAAGGCGCGGCGGGAAAGGCGTGCGGTCATGTGGCGGACCCTAACGGATGCGCGGCGGCTCTGCCAAGGGTCGGGCGCCACAGCGCGGGCCGCGTGTCACGACGTGCCGGTGTCTGCATTCCAATCGCCTTTCTTGCGAATCATTGTTGAGGACAGGGCAACCATCGGCACATTGACAAAGCACCAGGCCGGCGCTGTCGTCCGGGCCAGCAACCGGCTTTCACGTCCGTCCAGCCGCGCATGACGATACAGCCGCGCCGGCCGCGACAGACGGGCCGCGATCCGGTCGCCGGGGCGGGCCAGCACGCCGACGGGGACGTTGTTCATGATCCATTGCCATTCCTGCCAACGGTCGAATTGCGACAGGTTGTCCGCCCCCATCAGCCAGACAAAGCGCACGCCGGGATACAGGTGTTGCAGCTTGCGGATCGTGCGCGCGGTGTAGCGGGTGCCGATCCGCGCCTCGATATCCGTGACGGTGACGCGGGGATCTCGCAACAGCGCCCGGCTGGCGGCGAGGCGACGGTCCATCGGCGCGGGGCCGCGCGTTTTCAGCGGATTTCCGGGAGAGACCAGCCACCACACCCGGTCCAGCCCGAACCGGCGCAGCGCCTGGTTGGTGATATGGACATGGCCGGCATGGGGCGGATCAAAGGATCCGCCCAGCAGGCCGATGGTCATGGGCGCGCGGGCCACGGGGCGCTGAAAGCTCACGGTCTTCTCCGCAGGGGGCGTTTGCGCGAACTCTCCCTGCCTGCGCGGGAAAGTCAACGTGCGGGGTGTCGGGCGCTGCCTGGTATTGTGCCACCACCTAGCCGATCACGCCGGGCCGCGGGGGGCCGGGCGTGTCGGTGCGGTCCTCCGACCGGTGCTCGGGGGGCGGCATCACCTCTCGCTCGGACCGCCGGGCAGCGGCTCCGGACGGTCCCGGCTCCCGCAGGCGTCCCCGCGTCTCGCCGTCCAGAAACAGGCCGATGGCCTTCAGCCCGGGCACATAATCGCAGATCACCTTGACGAAGACCAGGAACGGCACCGCCATCAACGCCCCGGCGACACCCCACAGCCAGGCCCAGAAGATCACCGCGACAAAGATCGCGGCCGCGTTCAGCCGCAGGTGCCGCCCGACCAGCCAGGGGGTCACCATCTGTCCCTCGATCGAGGTCAGGATCAGGTAGACGAGGGGCACCACCAGCGCCTGGCCCAGCGTGGCAAAGGTCACCATCGCAACTGCCGCCACGGCGACGGCACCGACCATGGCACCCAGGTAGGGCAGGTAGTTCAACAGAAACGCGGCCACCCCCCAGATATGCGCATAGGGCATGTCCAGCAGGTACATCGATACGCCCACCGCCAGCCCCAGTGCCGCGTTGATTACCGTGATCGCGGCCAGATACCGGGAGATCTGGCGCTCCACGTCATGGGTGATCCGCAGGGCGCGTTTCTTGTCGCCGATCCGGGGGAAGCTCTGCACCAGCTTGCGTTGGAACATGTCACCGGAGGCCAGCAGGAACATCGCTAGGATCAGCGCGATCACCAGCGCCGTGCCGGTCCCGGCAAGGGAGGAGATTGCCGTATCCACGATGCTGGCCCGGTCCATCACCACGGTGGTCTTCGCGTCGGCGCCTCCGCCTGCCATGTCCTCCATCTGCTCTGACGCTTCGCGAACCTGTTTCACCTGCGTGGCCAGGCTGCCCAGCTTCTCCCGCAGATCGTCCTGCATCGCGGGGATAGAGCGCATCAATTGCTCCGCCGGGCCGCGCAGCATGTAAAGGCCAGTGACCGTGGACAGCCCGATCGCCCCGATCAGGACCACGGCGGTGACGCCCACGGGCACCCCGCGCTTGGCGATCCAGCGGGTCGGCGCGCTGAGGGTCAGCGCGATCAGGAACCCCAACACGATCGGCAGCATCACGACCTTGGCCAGGGAAATCGACCAGAAGAAGAACAGAACCAGCAGCCCGCCCAACAGATATTCGATCCGATGCAACGAGGCGAGGCGCGCCTCTGCCCGTTCTGCGTGCCGGTCCTCGGTCTGGTGGTGGGGCACGGGCGGGTCTCCTTTGCGCTGGCGCCCGATCAACGCCCTGCCTTGCGTCGAAGTTCCGCACCGGTGGCACCGCCGTGCCGGGGGCGGCGGGCCGCATCACACCCGTCATGCGGATTGCTACCCGACCGGTGTTTCTGTATCTGGGGCCAACTTCTCATTCAGCGACGGAGCCACCCCATGGCCGCCTACCAATATGTCTATCACATGTCCGGCGTCTCCAAGACCTATCCGGGCGGCAAGAAGACGTTCGAGAACATTCACCTGAATTTCCTGCCCGGCGTGAAGATCGGCGTCGTCGGCGTGAACGGCGCGGGTAAATCCACCCTGCTGAAGATCATGGCCGGCATGGACAAGGACTTCCAGGGGGAGGCCTGGGCGGCCGAGGGCGCCAATGTCGGCTACCTGCCGCAGGAACCCGCGCTGGACCCCGATCTGGACGTGCGCGGCAACGTCATGCTGGGCGTGGCCGAAAAGAAGGGCAAGCTGGATCGGTTCAACGAATTGGCGATGAACTATTCCGACGAGACGGCGGACGAGATGGCCGCCCTCCAGGACGAGATCGACAGCAACGACCTGTGGGATCTGGACAGCCAGATCGACGTCGCGATGGAGGCCCTGCGCTGCCCCCCGGACGACGCCGACGTGGCCACCCTGTCGGGGGGGGAGAAACGCCGCGTCGCATTGTGCAAGCTGCTGCTCGAACAGCCCGACATGCTGCTGCTGGACGAACCGACCAACCACCTGGACGCGGAAACCATCGCCTGGCTGCAACAGCACCTGATCGACTACAAGGGCACGATCCTGATCGTTACCCATGACCGTTATTTCCTGGACGATATCACCGGCTGGATTCTTGAACTCGACCGCGGTCGCGGCGTCCCCTACGAGGGCAACTACTCCGCCTGGCTGGAGCAGAAAGCCAAGCGTCTGCAACAGGAAGCCCGCGACGACAAGTCCAAGCAGAAGACCCTGGAACGCGAACTGGAGTGGATGCGCCAATCCCCCAAGGCCCGGCAGGCCAAGTCAAAGGCGCGGATCAATGCCTACAATGAACTCGCCAACCAATCGGAGCGGGAAAAGCTGTCGCGCGCCCAGATCATCATCCCCAACGGTCCGCGCCTTGGCTCCAAGGTGATCGAGGTCGAGGGCCTGCGCAAGGCGATGGGCGACAAGCTGTTGATCGAGGATCTCAGCTTCTCCCTGCCGCCGGGCGGGATCGTGGGCGTGATCGGGCCGAACGGCGCCGGTAAATCCACCCTGTTCAAGATGCTGACCGGACAGGAGCAGCCCGATGCCGGCACCATCGAATATGGTGACACGGTGGATCTGTCCTATGTCGACCAGTCCCGCGACGATCTGAAGGACGACGAAAACGTCTGGGAGGCCATCGCCGACGGCCAGGACATCATCAAGCTCGGCGATGCCGAGGTGAACGCCCGCGCCTATTGCTCGGCCTTCAACTTCAAGGGCGGCGACCAGCAGAAGAAGGTCTCGCTGCTCTCGGGGGGGGAACGCAACCGGGTCCACATGGCGCGGTTGCTGCGCTCGGGTGGCAACGTGCTGCTGTTGGATGAACCGACCAACGACCTGGACGTCGAGACCCTGCGCGCCCTGGAAGACGCGCTGGTGGATTTCGCCGGTTGTGCCGTGGTCATCTCGCACGACCGGTTCTTCCTGGATCGGATCTGCACCCACATGCTGGCTTTCGAGGGCGACGCCCACGTGGAATGGTTCGAGGGCAATTTCGCAGATTACGAAGAAGACAAGAAGCGGCGCCTGGGCCCCGATGCGCTGGAACCCAAGCGGATCAAGTACAAGAAGTTCACCCGCTAGCTCCGGCACAGACATAGGCCCGGCGGCTGCGGCTGCCGGACCACCGGCCCGGTGCCGGACGGCCCGAGTGGTGAAAAACCGCCCGGGCCGCCAACATGTCTTCACAACGGCTGCGAATCCTGTCATGGTGCGGGTGCGTTACGACCTCTACCGACTCTGCTGTTTCTCTTCACCGGCTACAGTCTTCGTTAGACACTAGTTTGCCGAGCCGCCGCACTTCCGCGGGCGGCAATTGAGATACAGGAGACCACGGAATGGCCACTGGCACCGTGAAATGGTTCAACACCACCAAAGGCTACGGCTTCATCGCACCCGAAGGCGGCAGCAAGGACATTTTTGTCCACATCTCCGCCGTTGAGCGTTCGGGCCTGACCGGCCTTCAGGATGGCGCAAAGGTCAGCTTTGACCTGGAATCCGGCCGTGACGGCCGTGAGAGCGCGACCAACCTGGCGCTGCTCTGACCCGGGGTCCGGTGGCCTGACGTCGCCGGAACAACGCAAAAGATACGAAAGGGCGGGCCATCAGGTCCGCCCTTTTCGCATGCTTCGGCCACCCGTTCTGGCATTGTGCCGCCCCGTGGCTCCTCCGCGACAGGGCTACGTCTCAGTCCTTTGAGGGCGAATCCGGCGCGCAGAAAAGGCGGTAGAGCAGGGCAATCACCTCGGACGAGGCCTGGTCGGACAGGGAATAGTAAACCACCTTGCCCTCTCGCCGGGCGCGCACCAGCCCGTCCTCCCGCAGCCGGGCCAGCATCTGGCTGACCGCCGCCTGCCGTGTGTCCAGCAATGCCTCCAGCTCCGAGACAGAGCGTTCTCCCCCTTCCAGATGGCACAGGATCATCAGCCGTCCTTCATGTGCCAGGGATTTCAGGAATCCCGCGGCACGGGCCGCATTGGCGGCCATCTCCGCCTGCGCGAGAGAGCGGTCGTCGGTATCGTTCAATATACGGTCCTCGGGCGGGTCACGGGCAGCGCGTCGCGGTAAAGCATCGGGGCGGGATCGCGGCCTGATATCACGTCCGCCCCCAAAAGACCAAGTCCCGGACGCGCAGGGTCAGCCTTGATCCGGGGGCGCCCCGCCGAGAAAGGCATTGGGCGCGTCGTAGCGGCATGGCGCCTCCTGCATCTCCAGGTGCAGCGCCGTGCCCGTATAGGGATGCGCGCGGGCCAGGTCTTCGTTCACCTCGATCCCCAGGCCGGGCGCGTCGCCGGGGCGGACATGGCCGTTCTCCACGGTAATCGCCCCCTTGATCAGGTCGTGGTGAAATGGGGTCTCGATGGTTTCGATCATCAACAGGTTGGGACAGGTTGCGGCCAGCTGCACATTCGCCGCCCATTCCACCGGTCCGGCATAGAGATGCGGGGCGATCTGGGCGCCGAAGGCTTCGGCCAGAGTGGCAATCTTGCGCCCTTGCCACAGCCCGCCCGCTCGGCCAAGCGCGGGCTGCACGATCGCCGCCCCGGACTGAAGCGCGGCGCGGAATTCGGCCATTGTGGTCAGCCGCTCGCCCGTGGCGACCGGGATCGACGACCCCGCCGCGACCTGGGCCAGCCCCTCCAGATCGTCGGGCGGCACTGGTTCCTCGAACCACAGGGGATCATAGGCGGCAATCGCAGACGCCATGCGCAGCGCCCCCGCCCCGGTGAATTGCCCGTGCGTCCCGAACAGCAGATCCGCCCGCGTGTTCACCGCGCCCCGGATCGCGGCGCAGAACCGGGCCGACAGGTCCAGGTCCGACAAGGCGGGCATGTGCCCGCCACGGATCGTGTAGGGCCCCGCCGGATCGAATTTCAGCGCGGTATAGCCCTGATCGGCAAAGGAAATCGCGCATTCAGCGGCCAACTCGGGATCGGACCAGAACCCGTTCAGATCGTGATGGGGAAGCGGATAGAGGTAGGTATAGGCGCGCAACCGGTCATTCAGCCGCCCACCCAGAAGCGCATGAACCGGACGGTCCAGCGCCTTGCCCAGGATATCCCAGCAGGCCATTTCCAACCCCGAAAAGGCGCCGATAACCGTAGGGTCGGGCCGCTGGGTGAAGCCGGACGAATAGGCGCGGCGGAACATCAGTTCCACCTGGTCGGGCGCGGTGCCCTGCATATGACGGGCAAAGACGTCGTGGATCACCGCCTCCATCGCCGCAGGCCCGACAGAGCTGGCGTAGCATTCGCCCCAGCCCGTGATGCCGCAGGCGGTCGTCACCTTCACCAGGATCCAGTAGCGCCCGCCCCACCCCGGAGCGGGTGGGGCGGTAACGATTATATCGAGATCGGACAGCTTCATTTCATCATGATCACGTTGCGGCGGGCGGCGCCGGATTTCGTGTCCTCGATTGCCTCGTTGATCTGATCCAGCGTCCAGCGGCCGGAAATCAGCTCGTCCAGCTTCAGCCGGCCCTGGCGGTACATGTCCACGATCCAGGGAATATCCCGCTTGATCACCATGTTGCCCATCTTGGAGCCGACGATGCCCTGACCGGCATCCGCCATGATCAGCGGCGAATAGCTGGAAACCTTGTCGCCATGCGGCATCCCCACCATGATCACGCGACCGCCCCAGGCCAGATAGCGCGGCGCCTTGTCGTAGACCTCCGCCACGCCGACCGTGACCAGCACCGCATCGGCGCCCCGGCCCAGGATCTTCTTGACCTCCGCCCAGGGCTTGCCCTCGGCCAGCACGGTGTCGGTGGCGCCGAAATCGCGGGCGACCTGCAACTTGTCCTCCAGCACGTCGACAGCGACGATACGCCGGGCACCCGCGATCCGCGCGCCCTGGATGGCGTTCAGCCCGACGCCGCCCGCCCCGATGACCACCACGTCCTGCCCGACCTGCAATTCGGCGGCAAAGACGGCGGCGCCCACCCCGGTGATCACCCCGCAAGAGATGAGAGAGGCGACATCCTTGCCCACATCATCGGGAATCACGCAGATCTGGCTGTGATCCACCACGACCTTTTCGGCAAACGCCCCGGCAGCCATGGCCTGCGCCACCGGCGTCCCATCGGCTGTGCGCAGCGGGCTTTGCGCCAGATTATCGCGCGGGGTCTCGCAGATCGTCGGTTTGCCGGATTGGCAGGTGGTGCAATGGCCGCAGGCGTTGATCAGCGTCACGCAGACGGAATCGCCCACCGCGATCCCCTGAACCGCGTCGCCCACCGCCGTGACCGTCCCTGCGGCCTCGTGCCCGTAGACGGCGGGCAGCGGACCGCCGAAACCGCCCTGCTGAAAGGAGATGTCTGAATGGCAGACCGCCACCGCTTCGATCTCGACTTCCACTTCGTTCATGTCCGGTGCGCGCAGCTCCAGCTCCTCGATCACGAGGGGGGCGTTGAACTCGTGGCACACGGCGGCCTTGATTTTCTGCATGATGGTCTTCTCCCTGGTTGGAAAGAAGCCTTCAACGCCAGCGCGGCTGACGCAAGGGCGAATCTGACGGGCCTTCCCGCGACGTCAGGTCGCTGTCCGCGGGCGGGCCCGCAGGTAGAGAAGGATCGCCGGGATGACCAGCAGCACCGACAGGGCAAAGGGCGCCCCTGGCAGAAAAACCGGTGCGGCATCGGCGGTGAAGGCGCGAAAAACACCGGTATAGGCCAGCGGCGACAGGATCATCGCCAACGCGGTGACCGACGACAGCACCCCTTGCAATTCGCCCTGGGCATTGTCCGGTACGGATTTCGACAGCACCCCCTGAAGCGCCGGAACGGTCACGCCTCCCACCGCGGCCAGCGGCGTCAGCAGCAGTGCCAGCGCGCCGTTGGTGATGATCACCAGAAGCCCGTAGATCCCGATGTCCCAGGCAAAGCCCGCGATGACCGTGCGCGATTCACCCAGGTGGCGCAGCGCCGGCCGGATCAGCCCTGCCTGCACCGCCACATGAGCCAGCCCGTAAAACGCCAACGACACCCCCACCAGCCGCACGTCCCATTCGAATCGCGCCTGGGTGAAATAGGCCCAGATCACCGGGTACACCTCGGTCGCGACGTGATAGAGCAGGTAGACCCCGATCAGCGCCCCCATCCCCGGCAACCGGCCCAGATTGCGCAGTGCCCCGAACGGGTTGGCCCGGCTCCAGCGGAACGGGCGGCGCAGCGTTTCCGTCACCGTTTCGCGCAGGAACACCGCCACGAAAACCAGGTTGCAGGCCGCGATGGCGGCGGCCACCCAGAACGGAGCGCGGGTGCCCAGGTCGCCCAGCAGACCGCCCAGCAGCGGACCGACGATGAAGCCTGCGCCGAACGCGGCGTGAAACAGTCCGAAATTCGCGGATTTCTCGGTGTCTCTGCTGATATCGGCGATATAGGCCATGGCGGTGGCATGGGTCGCCGCCGCGATGCCGCCGATCATCCGCCCGACCAGCAGCATCCAGACCGATCCGGCCAGCGCCATGATCGTGTAATTCACCACCATCACCGCCAGCGATATCAACAGCACCGGCCGCCGTCCGAAGGCATCTGACAGCGCTCCGACCACAGGGCCAAAGAGGAACTGCATCGCCGCAAAGGCCGAGATCAGGATGCCGCCCCAGATTGCCGCTTCGGACAGGTCCGAGCCCATGACCTCCCGCAGGAGATCGGGCACCACGGGAAAGATCAGGCCGATCCCCATGGATTCGACAACCACGGTGAACAGAATGACGGTCATCGGAAGACGTTTCGACATGATTGGCCCTCGGGACAGCGGCGCCCCGGCAGGCGCCCGCGATACAACCGTGACCCGCCGCCGCTGTCAACGGCCGGCCGCCGGGCAAGAAATGACCTTCACCAAGTGAGCCGGCATCATCACCAAGGACGCCCGTCCGCGCGGTACGGGCGAGGTCCCGCTTCGGGAGGCGCTGGAACAGCACGTCACGCAGGCGCTCGATCCGCGCCAGCGGAAGATCAGCGAGGAGGCGGCTGCCGGATATGCCTCGGTCAAGCGTCGCCACGTCCCGCGCTGGCTCGACATGCCG